>JAJYJR010000290.1 GCA_021789355.1 Chloroflexota bacterium
TCGAGCGACTTGACCATCGACCCCCGGCGCACGTCGCCCGGCGAGAAGCGCTCCGGCTGCTCCGAGCCGAGAATGCCGAGCTCCACGAGCCGGGCGAGGTAGGCGGGCTCGACCCCGGCCCGGTCAGCCGCCTCGTCGCCTGGGTACCACGTCATCCACGTAGCCTACTGCGGCCGCTTGCGGCCGCTCACGGCCGCGCGTCCCGTGGGCAGGCGCGGCCCTGCTCTTCGGAGGGCTCTATCGGACAGAGCAGTCCGATCAGCCACCTTCGTCGGGCACGAGCGGCAACGCCAGCCCGCGGTAGCCCTCCACGGGAGTGAAACCGCACTCTTCGTACAGCCGCATCGCGCCGGCGTTGTCGACTTCTGTCTGTAGCGCCAGGCGCAGGGCGCCCGCGGCGGTCGCAGACCTTCGGATGCCATCGAGTAGGACGCGCGCAACGCCGAGTCGACGTCGGCTCGGCGCCACGAAGAGATCCCTGATCTGCCAGTAGTGGCCCAGCCGAAGCGAGGCCGGCACGTCCATCGTGACGGCGAAGCCGATCTGCTCCCCTTGAATCTCCGCGATGAACGCGGCCAAGCGCCCGCTTCGCAGGTTGTGCCTCAACCACGAAGCCGATTGCCCTGCCTGAATCGCCTGGCCGTAATGGGCGCGGTACTGGTCGAAGAGACCGGCGAGTTCGGTGATCTCGGCTTCAGTTGGCGCTTCCAACCGCCTGACCAGAACGTCAGTATCCACGCGAGCGGTCCCGGTGGGTTCGCTTATCGGGTTCCTCATGTCTTCGACCGCATTCCCGTTCTTCCTAAGCCCGAATCCACCGATCGGCGCGGGCTGCCGGGCTGCTGGAACGAAGAATCAGGCGCCCGCTGAACTGGGAAGATGGCGTTGAGAAGCCCATCCACCCCGGCGCAGCGGAGCACCTGACGGATGCGATCATCGCACACCCTGGACCGCATCGACACCGCCTTTGACGACGACCATCTGGTGGCCGACGCGGGGCTTCTCCTGCCGGCCACCCTGGCCCACCACTTGGGCCTGCGCGAGCTGGTCAACGAGCATCTGGACCTCGGAGCCGCACCCGGACGGGCGCACGTCGGCGACAAGCTCCTGACCCTCGTCATATCGGCCCTGGCGGGTGGCGACAGCATCGACGACGCGGACGCCCTGCGGGCCGGGGGCACGGGCCGGGTCCTCGGGTTCACGCTGAAGGCACCCTCGACCCTCGGCACGTTCCTGCGCAGCTTCCGCTGGGGCCACGTCCGGCAGCTCGACCGGGTCAGCCGGGAACTGCTCGCCCGAGCCTGGGCGACGGGCGCCGGACCCGGTGCCGAGCCCCTCACCATCGATCTCGACTCCACGATCTGCGAGACCTACGGCCTCGCCAAGGAGGGTGCCCGTCATCACGGCTACACCGGGGTGCGCGGCTACCACCCGTTGCTCGCGGTGGCGGCCGGCACCGGCGACATCCTGATGGCCCGCCTGCGCGAGGGCCACGCCAACACCGTGCGGGGGGCCGCCCACTTCCTGCGCGAGACGATCGGGCGGGTGCGGCAGGCCGGCGCCTCGGGGCCACTCACCATGCGGGCCGACTCGGGCTTCTATGCCTCCGAGGTCGTCGCGGCCTGCCGGACGCTGGACGTCCGCTTCAGCATCACGGTGCGCCTGAGCCCGGCGCTGCACCGCCGCATCGAGGCGATCCCCGAGGAGGCCTGGACCCCCATCCCGTACTGGCTCGACGGCGGCGCCGACGTGGCCGAGACGACCTACACCCCGTTCGCCGACGGGCCGGACGCGAAGCCCGTGCGCCTCATCGTGCGGCGGGTGAAGCCCACCCCGGGCAGCCAGCTGGCGCTCCTCACGCTCTACGACGTCCATGCCTTCATCACCGACCGTGAGGGCGACACGCTCACCCTCGAGGCCGACCACCGGCGCCATGCCGAGATCGAGAACGCCATCCGGGACCTCAAGTACGGCGTGGGCTTGAACCACCTGCCCTCGGGTCGGTTCGCCGCCAACGGGGCCTGGCTGGCGGTCCAGGTCATGGCCCATAACCTGGCCCGCTGGACCGCCCGCATCGGGCTCAACGCCGGCATCGTCACCACCACGACCCTGCGTCGACGGCTCTTCAGCCTGGCTGGCCGGCTCACCCGCTCGGCCCGCCGCCTCACCCTGCACCTGCCGGCGCACTGGCCCTGGGCGACGAGCTTCACGGCCGCGCTCGCGCGCATGCGGGCGATCCCGCTTCGGGCCTGACGCCACCTCCGACCCGCTCGGCCGCTCGGGGACCCGGCGGGAGCCTGCCCCTCGCGGCGTCGGGCACGTTCGGGCAGTCCAGATTGGGCGTCCCGACGCCGCTACGAGGGCCGCCAACGTGCCAGCCGGTGGTCGCCTGCCGTCGATCAGTCGGCCAGACGCCCGTTTCGGCCCTCAACCAACCCGGTCAGCCGGAGGTTCGGTGGATTCGGGGTAAGACTCGGAGGCGGGGATCCCCTCGTCGTCCGAGACTACGAGTGCGTGAAGCCAAAGTAGTGGAGCAGATACATGCAACCGCCCGTGCCCCAGGTGTTGACCCCGCCACTCAGCTGTCCGTTGCCGCCCCCGTAGACATTGTTCGCTTGGTAGTAGACGTCCGTTGTCCCACATGTCGGGAGCGGGAACCAACTACTCGTCTCGAACTGCGCGTTCGTGTACACGGTGGCCCAGGTGTGATTGCTGTTGTAGTAGGAGCCGACATAGGGTGTGCCAACAGGATGCCAACCGTTGCCGCTGAACCAGTTCCAGAACGAAGACCCCGAGAATGACGTCACGTACGTCCCGTCGTAGTACCAGTTGACGCGATCGGCGACCTCGCTGGTGATGATGCTGAGCGGATCGAGCCAGTAGGTTATGTATTGCCCGGTCCGATAGGAACTCGTCAGCGGCGAGATACTCGCTCCGCCCGACGGCGCAGGTGCGCTTGCGTTCTCCTCCGGCGCCGTGTCTAGCCGAGGAAAGGCTTCTGTGGGCGTGCCAACGGCCACGAGTTGCTGGCCATGAGAGTCGATCGCGACCTCGACAACTCCCGCGTCGACCCCCGACGAGGGCGACGTCAGGGAGATCGAGAAGGCAATACCTCCGTTCTGCGCCTCGCCGCGGAGCACATAGTAAGTTGGCTGGCTCAGGGGCACCTGATCCGGAGTCATGAACCAGACACCATCGTCGACCACGAACGACGCCGGGTTGGCGATGGGCGTTATGTTGCCTTTGACAACGGGACCGGCGGCAGTCACCGGACCAGCCGCTACAGTTGAACCAAGAGCGATCGCAATCGTAGTGGCGGCAACCCATGGTCGCCTGCGCAGATGCATCGCATCGACCCTCCTCGACAGATTTTGTAGCCCTTCACCTTCACCTGCGGTGGACCAGTAGGCAAGTGCCGGAAGACCTGTCGCGCGGGTACTAGCCGATGGACCGGGCGTGGGGGTCGGCAGTCAAAGGGCTTTGGCGAGGCGGCGTGAGATGTGCCGGGTCACGATCCTGACGTTCACCCGTATAGTGTCGGGACTAGTCCGCCTGCTCCGCCCGGCCTTGACGCAAATAGTCGGGTTCTTGTCGCGGCAGCGCTGCGCCGCCGCGTTCTGCGCCGCGAGTGCTTGGCCTGGCGGTTCGTACCCTGAAGGGCACGCTCCCCTGCGTGTTCGCGCCGTGCCCGCGTGCGCACGCCCGCGTGGTCCAGTTCAAGTCGAGGAAGGGCCGCTCATGATCCAGACATACACGCCGCACGTGTAGGCCATTGACACGTGGAGGCCACGGGTTGACCGGGGTGGCAGAATCTGCGACGAGTCCCAAACGGGCCCCCCTCTCGTCACAGGAAGCGGTGACTGGGTCGCTATAGAAGGCCCCGGCGGGAGTGACATCGTCCAAGACGGCTATTGGGAATGCGGATATGGCCTGGTCTGTGGCAACGGTCTGGATACCTATGTGTTGGACTTCTTCTACGCGTGGGGAAACTCGACCGACCCGACAAAGATGCCATGGCCGATCAAGATGGGCACGGCTGACTCCGCAAGCTCGCACGTGTTCACCACGAGACTGAATGCCGTAACCGGCATCTGGGAATTTCAGATCGACGGCGTCACGTACGCAACGGTGCCCGATGGAAGCTGGCGAAACTGGAATCGGACCCGCATCCAAGCAGCGACCGAGAACTGGAACTGCGGCGACCAGATGGGCGGACGTACTGCGGTTGGCACTGATCCGGGTAACCACCAGAAGTTCCGGAGTGTCACTTGGGTCGCTGGTGGCGTCCAGCACGACGGCCAACTTGGCGCGGTCACGATCAGTTCTCAGCAGGGATATTACTATCCGTGGATTTACGGCAGCTCAAGCGGCACGGACGATATGGACGCTTGGACGTACAACCACACTACAGGATCCTGCTCCGGCTGATCGCCGTGCCCGTCAGCCCAGGCAGCCATCTCCACGTCGGTCTGGTCAAGGAGACGGAACGCGGATCGAAGGATCCGCGAACCAGCGGCTCTTCGCACCCCTCCGCCGTGAGCTTGGGGCTCCTGCTCACCGCCTGTCTACTCGCGGCGGGCTGTTCGGGCACGCATCCAGTCGGAACATTGTATTTGAGAAACGAGTCGCCGGCGGCGGTAACGATCGCCGTGTCCGAAGGGTCAGGCAACCCGGTGGCCGGGCCTTTGCAGTTCAGCGTCGTGCTCCAGCCCTGGCACAGGGGACTGTGCGCAGCGGCGGGTCTCGGCGTGACGGCGTGGCCCTTGTCGGTCACAATCTCGGGTTCGTCCATCCCCCGGCAAGTATCAAAGTCGTTCTCAGGCGAACACCCCGACAACCTCTACATCGTCGTCAGCCAGTCCGGTATGGTCCTGCAGGAACAGGAGCCGCCAAACGAAGGGACTTCTTGCCAGGCCTATCGTCTTGAACAGCAGTAGATCAAGGGTCGCTGTCGAGCGCGTGAGGCTCCGTTTCTCTGGTCTTTGAGGCGACCAAACCCTTCGGCGGGCGCTGGTACCCAGCGCCTGAGGAAGCTGAGGAGCTGTTCCTCCCTCCGATGGCGGACGCTCTTGGCAGCCAGCCACACTCGGCGGGCAAGCAGCATTCCCCGCGCCCAGACGCAAGGTCGCGATCGGCGGCTCGTATTCGATTGGGCACGCCCACGACACACGCTACCGCGACTCGGGCTGAAGTCACACGACCACGCCCAACCGCCGATCGGGTGCCCGCGCCACGATCCGGACGTTCACCCGTAAAGGGTCGGCTCCTGGCCATTTGCCCCGACCACAACTCTCGGCTCTATCGGGACGGTCACGACGGATGCTCCGCTGTTCGCGAAACGTGGCCCTCTACGCGGTTGGTGTTGCGGGACGCCGGCTCGGCCCACAACCACGGCCGGCAGCGGGCGCAATATCTGCCCCTCGATGCTCCTCGTGCGGGCATATGTGCTATATATAGCGCATGCAAGCGTACCCGCCCGACCGGTACAAACGGCGTTTCCTTGTGGAGTTCACCCCGTCGGAGTCCGATCTCCTCGATCGCCTGGGGATGAGCCGCGGCACGAAGCGGCGGGCCATCCTCGATGGCCTGCGGCTGCTGGAGTCGGGCGAGCTGGAGGCGCTGCGCGAGCGACTCGCCGCGGCGGAACGCGAACGCGATGCGGCGCTGACCGAGACCACCGCGACGGCGGCGCAACTCGCGGAGGCGGGCACGCTGCGCGACGCGGCCAAGGCCGCCACGGCGCATCTGCGCGACGAACGTGCCGCGCTCAAGTTGGCCAGGGCCGACCTTCGCCAGGCGAAGCAGGATCTCGCGGGCGCGCGGCAGGACCTCGCGGCGGCGCAGGCTGAGGGCCGCCGGCTCGCCGCGCTCGTCCCGCACGTCGCCTACTGCCCGGCCTGCAGCAAGTACGTGTCGGAGGAGGAGTGGGCCGCGCAGGCGGCCGGGCAGGGCGTCGTGCACGTCTACCATCAGCGACACGGCTATCGTGCGAAAGGCTCGATCACGCAATATCCGAGCGTGCTCTTCTGGCGGTCGACGCCGAGCGAGGCCGCGAAGTGAGCGACGAGCCGGACGCGACCGCCTCCCCGATCACCCTCGGCCCGCCCTGGGACAACCAGGTGTTCGACCTCGTCCTCGTGTTGCTGCTGATCCTCATCGCGATCGCGGGGGGCTTCAAACGCGCCGCATCGAGCAAGCCGGTTGCGAAGACGATCCGACTTGCTGAACCGCAGTTCGCCCCGCTTTCGGAGCCCGACGCGGCCGACGCGGCCCGGCTGTTGGGGACGAGCCTCGCGCAGCTCATGGCCGAGGGCGGGGAGGAGACCCCGTGAGCGCGGACGCGCCGGTGCGGATCGCGACCTACTGCCGCATCAGCACCGATGAGACCAACCAGCCCTACTCGCTGGGCGCTCAGCGCGACCGGCTCGACGCGTACGTGGCCAGCCAGCCCGACTGGCGCATCGTCGAGCGCTACGTGGATCGGGCCTCGGGCAAGTCGCTGGAACGGCCTGACCTGACGAAGGCTCGCGGAGCGGCTACAGCGCACGCCTACGACTTGCTGCTCGTCTACCGGGTCGATCGCCTGAGCCGCAACCTGACTCAGCTGGGTTCCCTCATCGAGGAGCTGCAGGGCGTCGGAGTCGCATTCCGCTCGGCCACCGAGCCCTTCGACACCGCCACCCCCGCTGGGCTCATGATGATGCAGATGCTGGGCGTCTTCGCCCAGTTCGAGCGCTCCTCGATCGTCGAGCGCATCGCCGCGGGCATGGAGCGCAAGGCCAAGGGCGGCGGCTGGACAGTCGGGACGTACCCAATCGGCTACCGCAAGCTCGACGGCACGCCGGGCCTGGGGCTTGATCCCGCTGCCGCTCCGGTCGTGCAGGAGATCTTCCGTCGCTACGCGGAGGATCGGCAGGGCTCGGCGGCCATCGCGACCGAGCTGAACGCGCGGGGCATGCGCACCCGCTATGGGGGCCTCTGGTCGCGCACCGCGATCCTCGACATCCTGCGCAACCGGGTCTATCTCGGCGAGGTGCCCTTCCGCGGGGTCTGGTACATCGGCCATCACGAACCACTCGTGGAGCCGGAGCTGTTCGACGCCGCCGGCGCGATCCTGGCGCGGCGCGCCGCGGAACCCGGGACGCGACGCACGGACGGCTCGGACTTCCTCCTCTCCGGTCTCCCCATCGTGTGCGACCGCTGCGGCCATCGCTTCATCGGGGCGGCCGCCCGGGGCCGCGGTGGGCGCCGCTACGCGTACTACACGTGCTACTCCCGCAGCCGCTACGGGCGGACCGGCTGCGACCAGGCGCGCCTGCGC
>JAJYJR010000291.1 GCA_021789355.1 Chloroflexota bacterium
AAGCGCGTTGTGGAGGAGCCGCCGCGAATGGCCGGCATCCACGACACCCAGCACGAGGTACCGCCGCACCAGCTCATAGGGCGCGCGCCAGCGCTCGACGCGGACGTGCTCCCCCTCGCGCAGGCTCTCCAGGTACTCGTCGTCGCCCACCGGGGCATCGGCATGCTCCGCCATGTGCCGCACCAGGTCGACCCGTCCGCGGGCCGGCCAGATCGACTCGAAGCGGCCGTCGTCGCCCGCGTCGCGGTAGCAGATCGGGCAGGTGGGGGCCATGAACCGGCGGGGCGGCGCGCCGTAGGGGAGCCCACAACGCCGGCAGAAGCTCCCGCCGGATGAGACGGCGGGCACCCCGCACTGCAGGCAGACCGGCAGTCCGTCGGCGGCTCGGGGCTCCTCCCCCGCAGGGTGGCGCGCTACGAGCGGCATTCCAGCGTCTCCAGCGCGCGCTGCACTGCCAGCATCTCGGCCCGGACCTCCTCGAGCGAGCGCTCGCGCACGGCCGCTCGCAGGCGGTCGCGCAACGCGTCCACCCCGGCGGCGTGGCCCTGCCGTTGGAGCGCCGACAGCCGCGCCAGTAGTTCGCCGTAGGTGGGGCACCGCAGCATCGGCGGGTCGGTCCCCGCGACCGCGGTGCGGTTGTCTGTCTGCAATGGGGCATCCTCGTCTGAAGCGGGGGCGCATCCGTGATGATGTCGCACAGGTCGGTGTGGGAGAACGGCCCGATGGTGCATGCCACTGCCGGCAACTGGTACCAGCGCAGCTGCGCCGATCCCAGGGTGCCAGCGGCGGCTTCAGATCCGATGCAGGGCCGGCGGCCATGCTTCCGATCGCTCCTCCCGCCCACTCCACGACAGGACACGGGGCGCGGTCCTCACCAGCCGGGCCGGTGGTCCCTGTCCGATCGCGGACGACGGCCGACGCTGCGGCCTCAGGCCACCTGGTACATCGGGGACGGGACCGTCACGCAGCGCAGCTCGGGCACCTGGGCCGCCAGCGCAGCGCGGGCGTCGATGCCCAGGCCCCCGTCGGTGACGAGGACGTCGGCCTGGTCGAGGCGGGCGAAGGAACTCAGTCCCACCAGGCCCCACTTGGTGTGGTCGGCCACGATCACCAGGCGACGGCCGGCGGCCACCATGGCCCGGTTGGTCTCGGCCTCCAACAGGTTGGGTGAGGTGAACCCGGCGCGCAGCTCCATGCCGTGGGTGCCCAGCACCACCAGATCCAGGTGGACCCGCTCGAGCACCGCCACGGCGAAGGGACCGACCAGGGCATCGGAGGGGGTGCGCACCCCACCCGTGAGCACCACCGTCTGGCCGCTGGATCCGGGGTCGGTGAAGGCGTCGGCCACCCGCAGCGAGTCGGTCACCACGGTGAGACCGGGCACCTCGGCGAGCCGGCGTGCCAACGCCGCGGTGGTCGTGCCCGCGGAGAGCCCGATGGCCATGCCCGGCGCCACGAGCGTCGCCGCCTCCGCCGCGATGGCCGCCTTCTCGGCCGGCTGCAGGGTCGACTTGGCGACGAAGCCGGGCTCGAGCAGGGCGCTGTCGTGCACCAGGGTCGCGCCGCCGTGCACCTTCTCGAGCAACCCCTGCTCGGCCAGCACGGCGAGGTCCCGGCGCACCGTCATGTCGGAGACCCCGAGCTCGTGGACGAGCTCCGTCACCCGGATCGCGCCGACCTGGCGGATCCACTCGAGGATGCGGGCCTGTCGCTGCCGTGCCAGCACTGCCGCCGACTCCCTCCCCTGCGTGCACTCCCGGGCCGATGATAGGTCCGAGGAGGCGTGACCGCCTCCGCGGCCCATCCGGGATCCGGTTGAGCATCCCGGGCTTCGACAGCACCGGTCGATGCGATCGCGCCCATCGGCAGCGCCTGCTTGCTCGCCGGGCATCTGCAGCCGGTACGTCCGACCGACCCCGCCTCCAGGCGGTGCCTCGACGTCCCGTTCAGCGGCCCGCCCAGGCTCGCCTGCGCAAGGGCGCAGCCCAGCCGGGGTCGCGCCTCGGGGAGGTCCCGGCGACTGGCCGGTCGGCTGACCGCCGGGCGGCGAGCAGGGCCAGGATCGCCGCCCGGTACTGGCGTCCGCCTGGCACCCGCGCCAGCCACTCCAGGTAGTCCGGGTCCGTGTCGGCCAGCCTCTCAAGGGTCCAGCCGGCGTAGCGCCCGTGGTCCAGCGTGTTGGCACCCGTGGTGCGGTCGCGCGGGCGCTCCGTCGTCCGGGCGTGGGGCCCTCGGATCTCCCATTCTCCAGCGCGAGGCTCGGACGGCGGCGCACTGAGCCGGGCCCGGTCGTAGGTGGCGCGGCGCGCTGGATCGCCCAGAACCGCCCGGGCCCCGTTGAGGGCGACCATGCGGGCGGGGTCACCTCCGGCGTCGGGATGGTGGCGCTTGGCCAGGCACAGGTAGACGGCGCGGATCACCTCGGGCTCGGCCCGCGGGTCGAGCTGCAGGACCGCGTAGAGATCCGTGCGCTCGCTCATGGCGCTGGCGCCGCGTCCGGCGCCAGCGTCACGCGATCCCGCCCGGCCAGCTTGCTCGCGTACATCGCGTCGTCGGCGCGGGCGATCAGCACATCGGGATCCTCGCCCGGGCGGGCGAGCGCGGCACCGACTGAGATGGTGACCCGCGTCCCGGGCCCCGGGCCGTCGGGGTGGGCGGCCGCCACGAGCGCCCGGCATCGGTCCGCGGCCGCCGTGAGCGCGGCGCGGGTGACGCTGGGCAGCACAGCCACGAACTCGTCACCGCCCCAGCGCCCCGCCACGTCCCCTCCTCGCAGAGCCCCCCGCAGTGTCTCGCCGACCGCCCGCAGGAGGGCATCGCCGGCCTCGTGCCCGCGCGCGTCGTTCACGGCCTTGAAGGCATCGAGATCGAGGAAGAGCAGGCCGAAACCCGAGCCCGCGTGCGGCCGTCCCGGGCGCAGCAGGGATCGCCAGCCGCGGGGCGTCTCAACGCTCGCTTGATCGTCACCGGTGTCGGCGATGCGGGTGGCGACACCTTGCCGGTTCGGCACACGTCGTCCTCACTGTGGGACGCGGCAGCATGGTGGGTGACCCACGCGGAGACATCTATGGGCCGATTGGAGGTCCGTTGGAGGTACCAACAGGGGCAGGTCGACGGCTCCCGTTCCGAACGCCGCCACCTCGCCAGCACCACGCACGCTCCAGCGGACGCTCGACCGTCGGAGCCGGCTGGCGGACGTTGAGGTCGCCAGGCCACACGGGGCACCTGCCCGGTCGAGCAGGTCATGGTGAGTCGCAGCGGGCCGCTCGGCAGGTGTGTTTGACGCGGCCGGTCCGGCACACTGCACCACCAGGCCGGGACAGGGTCGCATAGGGAGCGACCAGAATGCCGCACCAAGGACAACCAGGCGCACCAGCGGCGGAGGTGAGCGGACCGGCGACGACCGCGAGCGAGCTGTGGGCGTCGGGCACCATCGTCGATGTCATCCTGGGCCACGTCAACGACGCAGTGTTCGCCACCGACCCGGACAACCGGGTGACGTTCTGGGGTCCCTCGGCGGTGCGCCTGTTCGGCTACACGCGGGACGAGGCCCTCGGACGACCCTTCGGCGAGCTCCTCCCCTACCGCATGGCCGCCGAGGGAGACGAGGACGCCTTCTTCACCGCGCTGCGTGCGGGACGGACCTGGCGCGGCTCGGGCAGCGTGCGCTTGCGCGATGGGACAGTGCTGTGGATCCAGTCGACGGTGCAGCCCCTTCTGATCGACGGGCAGCTGGTCGGAAGCGTCTCGGTCAGTCGGGACATGACCACGGAGCGCGCGGCGGAGCAGCGGCTCCTCGAGCAGGAACGCTTCCTCGATGCCGTGCTCGAGGTGATGGGCACCATCGTAAGCGTCCTCGATGCGCAGGGCCGCATCGTGCGCGTCAACCGGGCCGGCCAGGAGGTGAGCGGCCGCGCCCCGTCCGAGCTGATCGGGCGGCCGTTCTGGGAGGTGCTCATCCCGCCCGCCGAGATGGCGACCCTGCAGGCCAGGTTCGCCAGCCTCACCGCCGGCGCGTACCCCAGCACGTTCGAGAACCACTGGATCAGCGCGACCGGTGAGGAGCGGCTCATCCGCTGGTCGAACACCTGTCTCACCGACGCGGCGGGTGCGGTGACCTACGTGATCGGTGCCGGGACGGACATCACCGAGGCGCAGCGAACCCGAGACGCACTCGACGGGGTTGAGGCGATCGGGCGCCTGCTGGCAAGTGCGGGCCCCACCGAGGCCACGCTCGACGCGGTCATGGAGCGCCTCGCCGCGCTTATGGACTACCGGTTCGCCGCACTCATCCTCCGCGACGGGGAGCGCTGGCGCCTGGGCGCGCAACGCGGCTATGGCTCGCTCCCAGCCGTCTTCGATCCCGCCCGCGGCGTCATCGGGCGCGTCATTCGTACCGGCGTCCCCGCCTTCGTGGCCGACGTGCTCGCCGATCCCGACTATGTGGCCGACGACGCGCGCGTGCGCAGCGAGCTCTGCGTGCCACTGCGGGCCGAGGGCACCACGCTCGGGGTGCTCGACCTCGAGGCGGGCGCCGAGGCGCCGCTCACCGACGATGACCTGCGCCTGGCGCAAGCGGTGGCGGACCGCCTCGCAGCGGCGCTGCTGCTGGGTCGCGAACAGCTCGACCTGCGCGACCGCGTCCGGCTGTTCGACGCCCTCACGGCGTTTGCGCGGCAAGCCGGCCTGGCCCAGGATCCGGAGCAGCTGTGGCCGGGCCTCGCCGAGGCGGCCGCCGGCGTGATCACGGCCGACATCGTCTCGCTGACTACCCTCGACCGGACCAGTGGGCGATACGTGCTGCGCGCCGTCGCGGGCGCCGGCGACGGTGACGGGCTGATCGGGGCGGACGTGGCTCTCGGTGAGGGTGCCGCGGGCCGCGCGATACTGGAGCGCGCCCCGGTCATCATGGACGCGCTGCCCCGCGAGCGGTTCGCGGCCGCCGTGCAGCCGTACCTCCCGGCCGCCGCCATGGCCGTGGCCGCCGTGCCACTGTTGCGGGAGGGCGCGGTCCTGGGAGCTCTGGTGTTCGCCCGACCCGCCGAGCGCGGCTTCGGTTCCCTCGAGCAGGAGGCGGCCACGCTGCTCGGCGCGCAGGCGGGCCTCGCGGTGGCCAACGCGCACCTCCTCGCGGAGGTGTCCGAGCTCGCCATCCACGACCCGCTGACCGGCCTCTTCAATCGTCGGCACTTCGACGCGGCGCTCGACTTGATGATCGCTCGCTGGCGACGGGAGCGAGGCCTGAAGCCGCTGGCGGCGGTGATGCTCGATCTCGACCACTTCGGCGACTTCAACCGCGCGCACGGGCACCAGGCCGGGGACGAGGCCCTCCGCCGCTTTGCCGGCGTGCTGCGCGAACGGGTGCGCTCCTCCGACCTGGTGGCCCGCTACGGGGGCGAGGAGTTCGTGGTGGTGCTGGAGGACTGCGACCGGGATGGCGCGCGGGCCGTGGCGGAGGCGATCCGGGCGACCTTCGAGGGGCGGGAGATCCCGGGGCCGGAGGGGATCGCCCTGCACGCCACGGTGTCCGCCGGGTGCGCCGCGCTGACCATCGGCGAGCCTACCAAGGAGGCGCTTGTCCGGGCCGCGGACATGGGGCTCTTCATGGCCAAGCGCGGCGGACGCAACCAGGTTGTAGCGGTCTGACCGATTTCGGCACCAGGCCGAGCCGTGGTCTCGGGAACACGCCCACCGGGTCCCCGGCGCGTTGGCCAGGCGCACAGTCCTCCGACTTGTGTGAGGGACAGGCGCAACGCGACAGGGACCATCGGCTGGCCGGGGTGGTCCCTTGAGGGAGGGGCGTGCAGAGGGTTTTCGGACGAAGGTGTGGCGGAAACGTGGCCTCCGCCGACTTTCACCCGGAGGCCCGCTCGAGACCTCGCCATGCCCGCCCCGCGCTCTCACTCCACCACCCATCGACCACCGGCCCGCCGTCCGCGGGTGCCGGCTCCTGGGGCTGCCGACTCGGGGGCCGGGGCGGCGCATCCCATCAGCGAGCAGTTCGGGGCCATCGTCGAGGGCGCGGCGGAGGCGATCCTCGTCGCGGACGCGGCGACCTACCGGTACCGTTGGGTGAACCAGGCGGCCTGCGCGCTCCTGGGCTACCCGCGCGACGAGCTGCTCGGCCTGCGCGTGCACGACCTCCATCCGGCCGAGGTGATGCCGGCCGTGCTGCAGGGGTTTGCCAGCGCCGGCGACGGGCGGATCGTCGAGGGGCGGGGGGTGCCCTGCCGGCGCCGGGACGGGACGCCCCTCCTGGTGGACGTCCGCGCCTCGACCATGGTGCTCGACGGGGCGCCCTGCAACGTCGCCTTCTTCACCGATGTCACCGCGCTGCAGGCGCTCGAGACCCGCCTGCGACGCAGCGAGCGCAACCTCGCCGAGGCACAACAGATCGCCCACCTGGGCAGCTGGGAGGTGGACCTCAGCACCGGCACGGCGCATCGCTCCGCGGAGCTGCACCGGATCCTGGGTGTGGCGCCCGGCGCGCTCCCCGAGACGGCGGACGCCTTCTTCGCGTTTGTGCATCCCGACGATCGGGCCCGCCTCGCCGCTTCCGAGGCGTCCGCCTTCGCGGGCGAGACGGCCCACGATCTGCGCTTCCGCATCGTGCGCCCGGACGGGCAGGTGCGGCTGGTCCACGAGCTGGGCGAGGTGGTCCGCGACGGGGCGGGCGCGCCGCTCCGGCTGTTCGGCACCATCGCGGACATCACCGAGCAGGCCGCCGCCGACGCCCAGCGGATCCGCCTCGCCACCGCGGTCGAGCAGACCTCCGACGCGGTGCTCATCACCGATCTCGCGGGCACCATCGAGTACGTGAACCCTGCCTTCGAACGGATGTCGGGCTATGCGCGCGCGCAGGCCCTGGGGCAGAACCCCCGGCTCCTGAACAGCGGCCAGCAGTCGGCGGCCTTCTACCGCGCCCTGTGGGCCCGCCTCACCGGGGGAGAGTCCTGGAGCGGGCGCTTCATCAACCGACGGGCCGACGGCACGCGCTACCAGGTCGAGGCGACCATCTCGCCGATCCGAGACGGTGCTGGAGCGGTCAGCGGGTACATCGGCGTGCAGCGTGACGTCACCGCCCTGGCGGTGGCGCGCTCGAGCCTGGCCAGCGAGTTCCGGGAGCGCGCCCAGATCGCCGCCGGCCTGGCCCGCCTGCAGCCGGGGCCCAGCGCCGCAGCCACGGCGACCGAGATCTGCCGTGAACTGACCGCGCTGCCCGGCATCGACATGGCGGCCATCTTCGCCTTCGACGAGCGCGAGCAGGCGCACAC
>JAJYJR010000292.1 GCA_021789355.1 Chloroflexota bacterium
CGCGCTGCCGAAGGCCCTCCGCCGGGCGCACGACAGCGCCTGCCCGGCGTACAGCACGGAAGTGCTGCTCGACGCCTACCCGTCGATCCAGAAGAACGGCGTGGCGGCGGCGATGGGTCCGATGGCCCAGCAGGCGCTGTTCTCGATGCTCGCCAACGAGGTACAGGAGGACGGCGGCGGCGGGCAGCACGCGATGGGCGTCCACAAGCTGGCGAAGGCGTACTACGCGCTGTGCGTGTTCCTCGACGCCGAGCAGTCGGAGCCCGAGGCCGCGTCGCTGTTCCTCGCCGCGCGCGACGAACTGCACGGCGCGTTCAAGGTCGCCAACACCGACGCAATGGGGCCGGGCGGGAGCGGGCCGACCATCCCGAAGCCCACCGACCCGCCACAGCCGGGCCAGTTCCGCCGGCCGTACATCACGTCCGGCGAGGCGGCCATGACCGCCACGGCGGAGCACGACCAGACGGTGACCGCGCCGCTGCGGCCGGTCGACGCCTCGCAGTTCGACCGCGGGCCGCTCACGGACGGTCAGGAGCGGTCGTTCGCGGATAAGATGACCGACTTCCACGACGCGCTGGTGGCGCTGATGCCGGACCTGTGCCGGATGGACGCGCCCAACCCGCCGTACGGGACGGAGGATCGGAGCTTCACGGCCCCCGACCCCTCCGGCTGGGCCGGCATCACGCGCCAGCCCGCGCAGTCGTTCCAGCGCCCGCCGTCCATCGGGACGATCCCCAACGGGGCGGGCAACCTCCCCAAGCCGCTCGCGATCCCGGCCTCCGCGCCGGCGCCGGGCGAGAAGCTCGGCGGGGCGACGCAGGTCGCCCCCTCCGCCGAGGCAGTCATCACCAGCATCACGCAGGCCGACATCGACGCGGCGGTCAGCAAGGCCGTCGGGCCGTGGGTCGGCAAGGTCGCCTCGCTCCAGACGCTCGTGGATCAGATGGCCTCGCAGGGCGATCCCGCACAGCGTGCCGACCGCGGCACGGCGGTTCGCAAGGCGGTCCAGATCGGTCCCAGCGCCAAGGAGGCTCGGCGTCAGGCCAAGCAGGAGCAGGAGCGGCAGTCCGTCGTCGACTACTGGGCCGGCGTCGCCCGTGCGGGCGCACCGGACCAGCGCACGCGAGCCATCCGCAAGCTCGCGAAGCTGGGCGTCGACATCGACGATCTGGCGGAATAACCCGATACCAGCGCCCACGGGCGCAGACAGGAGCGATCACTGGCAACCGTCCTCGACGGCGGTCGCGCGGTGCCGACTGGCATTCCGCGGCTGTCCGACTTCTCGGTGGTGGCGAAGCGGGCGAAGGACAACGCCGCGCCGCTCGCCGCCGAACTCGTCAAGGGCTCGGCGTTCCGCGTCACCGGCCACGGTCCCAACCCGAAGCCGATGCGCCAGAAGAGCGCCGACCACGAGGGACAGGCCCTCATGGCCGCGCTCCGCAAGAGCGCGATGCGGACGAAGGCCGACACCCCGCGCGTCCTCAAGGGCATCAACCAGTCCGCGTTCGGGCAGTTCCTGACCGCGTACCAGCAGATGCCGCAGCAGCAGTCGATGAACCAGATCGTCGCGGCGGTCAACGAGCTGGCCGCGGCGCTCGGGAAGTCGATCAGCATCGGGAGCCCGCTGTCGACGTCGTTCGCGCCGTTCGACCTCGTGGCCCCCTCGCGGCTGACCTACCCGGTGTACTCGCCTTCGCGATAGCAAGGGCCATGCGGGAGTGATCCCGCATCGCAAACCCCGCTGTATCGGTGAACATCCGACAGTCTACGGGCTACAATATTCCCGTGGACACGAGGACGACGCCGAGGGAACCCCGGCCAGCCACCGGGGACTCCGTAGAGACTGCACGCGGGGCACCTGTCACAGACTGGAGCCACCTAGCAGAGGACTACGCTCGGGTCGGGAACGTCATACGCGTCGCCAAGCTCTACCACCGCCGGTTCTACGCCGTGCGGGACGAGCTGGAGCGACAGGGTATCCCGATCAAGCCACGTGGCCACGTGAAGGGCCAGAGGAAGTCGGATCACTGGCGAGCGGCCAGTGCCCGGCACTGGAACGACCCCGCGTGGCGCGACGAGCAGCGTCAGAAGTGGATCGCTCGACTCGGCCACATCACAGGCCCGGCAGGGTGGTCCCCGCTCGAAGGAAAGCTCCACGACGCACTGAAGCGGGCGCGGATCGGCTTCCGCTCCCAGCAGCCACTCCTTGGAAGGTACTTCGCAGACATTCTCGTCAATCAGGCGCCGGTCGTCATCGAGGCGGACGGCGCGCTCCACTACCACCGGCTCCAGCGGGAGCACGACGGGGTGCGAGACGAGGCGCTGCGAGCAGCCGGATACCGGGTCTTCCGGTTCACCGGCACGCAGATCTACGCAGACGCCGACCGCTGTATTGCGGAGGTAACGGCGGCTGCCGGACTCGTGGCGGAGGATGCTCCGACTTACGAGATCGCGGGCAGCGCCAACCCCCACCGATGGAGTCCGGCGGTCAGCGAGGAGTGGCGGCAAGCGAACGGTGCGCGCATGCGCGGGCTCTGGGCGGACCCGGAGTGGCGCAGGCGCTGGTGGGAAGCCCGATGGGGCTCCCGCCGACAGGCGGTGACACAGTCCGCTCTCACGGGAGATCGTGAGACCTCGGCGGAAACGACCGAGGCACGTCGCGAGGATGCGACGGGGTAACAGGAGGTTCCGCAACAAGCTCCCTCGCCTCCCCGGGCAGGGCGTCGCCCACCGCGCGAAGGTCATCACCGGGATCAGCGGCTCGCACACCGGCGGCACGGCGGGCAACCCGATGCGCTGGTCGATGGGCGAGTTCAACGGCGGCTCGTTCAGCTCGTGGCCGAACACGCTGCCCGCGTCGGGCAGCCAGAACGGCTACGACGTGATCGTCCCCTACAAGCACTAGTGGGGCCTCGCGCGGCGACGCGCGAGTGAAGAACCGCGCTGTATCGGCGAACCTCCTTCGCGGCACCTGCCGGACATGTGGACGACGCCGAGGCAATCCCCTCACTGCCGAGGGGCGAGTCCGTATCGACTACACGCGCGGGATCTGGAGATAGAGTAAGCTATTAGGCATGACGAGGCCGAAGGGCTGGCAGCCGCTGACCGTCGACGAGCGGGCGGAGATCATCCGCCGATACGTCGATGGAGAGACGGTAGAGGTCCTCGGCCGCGAGTTCCATCGAGCAGTCAAGCCGATCCTCCGTGAGGCACGGGTCACACGGCCAAGAGGCAATCGACCCGGGACGACATGGAGTCAGGAACGACGCGCCGCGCACCTGCGGAGCACCCAAACGGAGTCGTTCCGAGAGAGCCATCGCCAGTCACTCCTCCATCGCCTACCGACGATGGCAGGGCCAGCGGTGAACTCTCCCATCGAGCTTCGACTGCACGATGCACTGCGAGCCCGCGGCATCGGGTTCAGCACACACTCGCTCCTGCTCGGCAGGTACCTCGTCGACATCGAGGTCAATCAGGCACCCATCATCATCGAGGCCGACGGCGCTCAGCATCAGCTGAGCCTCCGGCACCGGAAGGACATCGCTCGCGACGCGGCTCTCGCGGCAGCGGGCTATCGAGTCCACCGGTTTACCGGCAGCGAGATCAATCGGGATGCCAGCGCCTGTATCGAGCGGGTCGTCGATGCCCACGGGCTGGTAGCAGACAAGGAGCCTCAGTACACGATCCGTACCCGGTTTGCCGGGCCGACACATCCCCGATGGGCGGGGCCAGATGTCGAGCACGTCTGCATCGGATGCGGCAAGACGTTCACGACGCGACCCAACCGTCGTGGCCGGTACTGTGGACTTCCCTGCTACTTCGCTCGCTCCAGATCGTGACATAGTCAGGTCTGCACGGAGACGTGCAGAGCCGGGCGGAAACGACCCGGCCACGAAGTCGTCAAGACTTCGGGGTAACAGATCGACAAGTTCTTTGGGCTGACCGAGGCGGCCTCGTGGCTGGCCCAGTTCGCCGGACAGGGCTTCGAGGACATCTCGTCGCTCGTCAACCTCATCCTGCTGCAGGAGGCGATGCTGGCCGAGGAGCACCAGATCATCGCCGGCATGTACAACAACATCTCCACCCCGGCAGCCCCGTCGCTGACTGCCCGGACGGCCACGTCGAGCGAGACGGCGCTCACCGGCGTCACGTCGGACGTGTACGTCAAGGTGGTCGCCAAGAACTACTACGGCGAGACGGCAGCCTCGGCCGCCGCGAACGTCGGAGTCTCGGCCGGGCAGGTCGTGGACGTGGCGATCTCGCCCTCGGCGGGCGCGCTCCAGTACGACCTCTACGTCACCACCGGTACGGCCGCAGGGACGTACTACCTGATGGCGTCGAACGTCGGGGCGTACAAGTACACCCTGCAGGGCGCGCTCCCCACGGGCGGCACCCAGCCGCCCACCACCGACAGCGGCACCGGGTCGAACTACGACTACGACGGTCTGCTGGCGGTCCTCACGGGCAACACCCAGTCGGGGACGTACCCCTCCGACGGGTCGTTCACCGGCGGGTACATCAACCAGAAGGCCGGGGACAGCATCACGGCAGCGCTCCTCAGCGACGCGCTCGCCGGGCTGTACGACAACAGCGGCACGACGAACACCAGCGTCAACGGCGGCTTCCGGGCCGACCCGCAGGAGCTGGTGGCCGAGGCTCTGGACCTGAGCAACTTCAGCCAGAACCTCCTCAGCCTCGCGTCCGGCGGGCAGCAGGCGTACAACCTGTTCATCACGCAGGACGAGATCGACAACGTGCGGGCCGGCGCTGCGGTGTCGCAGTTCGTCAACCCGTTCACGCGGTCGGTCGTGCGCATCGTCGTCCACCCGTGGCTCACGCAGGGCACGGCGTTCCTGTTCTCGTATCAGGTGCCGATGTCCTTCTCCAACGTGGGCAACGCGTGGGAGATCCGGAACGTGCAGGACTACGTGTCCGTCGCGTGGCCGGTCATCGACCCGACGTTCCGCTATTCGATATTCTTGTACGGAACACTCTTCTCGGTGGCACCGCAGCTGAGCGGCATCATTCAGGGCATCCAGCGCACCGGATCGACGGCGAACGGCGACTGGAGCTAGCTCCAGCGCGGCACGCTCGCAGGCCGCGGGGCGGGACAGATCAGTCGTGAGAGGCTGACACCGGACCGAACTGGAGCCGCGGAGGCCGCCCCTGCGTCAACGGGGCGGCACGAACATCGGGGCAGCACGCCCCGGAGGAGGGCAACATGCCCGAGCGATACGACGTGCCCCGGACACCCCGCGAGGGCACGGTAGAGTGGGAGACGCCGCTGGGGAGCGTGATCGCGTGGCAGGACGCCCCGCGGTCCCTGACCGGAGGGCAGCTCGTCGGGGACATACCCGAGACGATCCTGCCGCTCGTCATCCAGCGACTCCGCCAACTCAATCACGAGCCGAACACCCCCAGCCGGGAGACGAGCCTCGCGATCACCCACTGCGAGGAGGCGCTGCACTGGCTGGAGTCCCGCCGGCGCGACCGCGAGGAGCGCGGCGTCAGCGGGACGTACACTCCGTGACGCCGGATACCGCAGCCCAGCGACGGGCGTCAGCCTCTCGGGCGGAAGAAACGGGTCCGGCTCGCCCCCGATGCCCGAGTGAAACCCTCGGCTGAAAGCTGGTTACTGGACCGGCAGGGGGCTAGACTACGCACGGCGCGCAGTCCGACGAGAGGGCGTAGGGGGCTGAGGCCGCGAGGCCTCGTCTGTGGCAGGCCCACCGAACCTGCCGGCACAGGCCAGCGGATCGAACGTTGAGTCCCCCGTCGCGCCACCACAGCGGGCTCGTTCAGAGGTAGGACGGGCGGCTCTGGACCGTCAGACCGTGGTTCGACTCCACGGCCCGCTGCCACCACACGAGGCCGGGCTGGCACCCGGCCCCACCGCCGCAGGACGGTACCCGCGCCGGACGGGTTGCCTGCCGAGCCTCGCGCGTAAGGTGAGGTCGTCGAGTCACCGTGAGGACTCCGCTGCGTCTGTACCGACCGGCCTCCGCGGCTCGAACAGGACGCTCACGGGAGGTGCGTGAAGCCTCCCCACTACACGAGGCAGCCGCGAGGCTGGCCGGAAGCGCATAGGCGACGGGTGCCCATCCCATACTCTCGGGGGTTTCAGGCGGGCACCCGTCGTCGCATCGGAGGGATACGGCATGCCGGACTTCGCGCTGCTCGGCGGCGCACGCGGCGTCGACTTCGACGGCGGGGGGTCGATCCACGCCGACCATCGCGGCCGCATCCACGTCACGGACGAGCAGGCTGCGGCGATCCGCGGCTCGTCGGCCCTCCGGCGCTACGACGCGCTGATCGAGGTGAAGCCCTCCCGCGCCACGCGGACCGCCAGTCGGTCGTGCTGCCGGCGCGGCCTGTGGGATTGGGAGCGAACGTGCCCGCGCTGCGGGCGAGAGGTCGAAGGAGCGTCAGTGTGACCGTCCTCTACACCGACTACCGCACCACCGCCGTCTCGATCCCCGAGACGGGCCACCAGCACGTTCGGGCCGAGCCGCCGAAGGAAGGCGACCGCTCCCCGATGGCGGTCGACTGCGACGCGTGCGCGCCGTACCTCCGCAGGCTGGGCTGGGTCGAGACGCCGCGGTACCAGTCGTACCGCCGCCGGGCCGACGGGACGCTGGAGCCGCAGGGCAAGGGCATCCCGCTCACCGGCGAGCAACTGGACGAGTTCCAGCAGCGCGAGGACGAGGCGTCCGCGGCCGTGCGCCAGATGGGCGAGCGGCTCGTCAGCGCGGCGACGGTGCTCGCGGACCGGCCCGCTCCGGCGCGGCGCGCGCGGAGGTAGCCTCACTGGGACGATCGGCCGCGCTCTGTCCGCTGTGCGCGCGCCTGAGTCGCGGCTACGTCGTCGAGCAGTGCGCCGACTGCGGCGGCAGCTTCTGTCACCAGCACATCGCCTACTACGGCTCGCGGGCTGCGTATCTCTGCCGGCGCTGCGCCAGCAGGGCGCACAAGGCCGGTCGCCTGCCGGACTCCGAGCGCGGGGTGCGGCCGGCGGGCTACTGATCGGCCCCCGCCGGCGGTGACGCCGCACCGGCAGGGGAGAGTCGCGCCGAAGCGGCGCCGTCGTTCCCGACAGGAGGGTCAGTGATCCACGACTTCGTCTCGCGCCGCCCCAGCGGCTTCCGCCGCAGCGTGTCCGAGGACCTCGGGTTCCTCGCCCGCGGCATCCTCGACCCGGCCTCGTTCGTGGCC
>JAJYJR010000293.1 GCA_021789355.1 Chloroflexota bacterium
TGGCGGTCGGGCCGGACCAGGCGGTGGTGGTCATCGACGCGGTCCGGGGCATCCCACCGGGGACGGTCGTGTGCCGGCCACTGGCCGACCTCGCGGCCGGGGGTCCCGCGCCGCGCTCGTCGCACATGCTCCCCCTCCCCGACGTGCTCGGGCTGGTGCAGACGCTCCGCGGCTCGCTCCCGCAGGGGGTGTTCGTCGGGCTGGGTGGCGCTTCGTTCGGGCTGGGGGAACCGCCCGCCGCCGCGGTGCTCGAGGCGCTGCCGGCGTTCGCCGCCGCGGTCCTCGACCGGGCGATGCGGCTCGCCGGCGAGTGACCCGCGATTCTCGGGGCGCGTAGGGTCGACAATGGCGCGAGGCGGTCCGGAGACCACGCCTCGGTCCCGATCCGCGGCCGCCGCCATGTTGGAGGAGCGCAGGTGCCTCACGGGCCGATCCAACCGAACACGCTCCGCGGCGGCGTGTCGCGCCCCAACCTCGTGGCGAGGTCGCTCGAGCGCGCGGCCGGGCTCGCAGGAAGCGGCCGGCGGCTGCCGTTCGGCCCCAACAGCGACGCCGTCGCGGCGCTCCTCGGCCGCGTCGCCGCGCTCGGCCCGGTGCAGGCCCAGCGGCTGGTGAGCTTCTGGTCGGCAGTGCCCGAAGGGGAGCGCGCGCAGGCGCACGCCGCCGCCCAGCAGGCGGCCGAGAAGGGCGGGAGGCGCTCGGCGGCCCGTGCGGCGCAGATCGAGGCGATGCGCTGGCTCGACGACCAGCTGACGTCCTCCGACCTGTGGGGTGCCGAGGGCGCCTCGGGGCAGGCGCGCGACTGGGCGCAGATCCGGCGCGAGGCGTTCCCCGCCGTGCTCGACGCCGTCGCGGCGACGGTCCTCGCCGACCTCCTGGAGCGGCCGGCGCTGGACGCGCTGCTCGGTCCGTGGCTCACGGCGGTTTCCGGGCCGGCGGCGGACGTCGCGGGCGACGGC
Organism: Chloroflexota bacterium; assembly: GCA_021789355.1. The sequence goes on from JAJYJR010000293.1 coordinate 960, forward strand.
TGAGCGGGGGCGGGAGGCCGCATTCCGCAGGTCGGGTGGACCTATCCCGGCTGGTTGTCGATCTGGGCGCGCTGCAGCCGGCCCGAGTAGTCGACGTAGATCGCCTTCCACTCGGTGAAGGTGTCGAGGGCGGCGTGGCCCGCCTCGCGGTGTCCGTTGCCGCTCCCCCTCATGCCTCCGAACGGCAGGTGCGTCTCCGCGCCGATGGTCCCGGCGTTCACGTACACCAGCCCCGCGCGGAGGTCCCGCACAGCGCGGAACGCGGTGTCCACGCCGCGGGTGTAGATGCTCGCCGAGAGGCCGTACGGCGTCTGGTTCAGGGCGGTCACGGCCGCGTCGTAGTCCGGGACGGAGATCGCCGAGAGGACCGGGCCGAAGATCTCCTCCTGTGCCAGTCGATCCATGGGCCGCACGTCGCGGACGACGGTCGGCTCGAAGAAGTGGCCATGCTCCAGGCCAGCCCGGTCGGTCGCGGTCCCGCCCCCGCAGACCACCGTGTGCTCCGAGCGTGCCAGGTCGGCATAGCGGGACACCCTTGCCAGCGCCGCGGCGTTCACCAGCGGCCCCACGTCGGTCGAGTCGTCGAGCCCGTCGCCGAGCCGGAGGCGCCCGACCCGGTCGGTCAGCCGCTCGAGCAGCCCGTCGAGGATCCGCTCGTGCGCGATCAGACGGCTGCAGGCGGTGCATCGCTGGCCGGTCGTCCCGAAGGCCGACCAGACGATCCCGTCGACGGCCAGGTCCAGGTCGGCGTCGTCCATCACGATGATCGCGTTCTTGCCGCCCAGCTCGAGCGCGACCCGCTTGAGGCGCCTCGCCGCGACCTGCGCGATGCGCGTGCCGGTCTGCGCGTGCCCGGTGAAGCTGATCACGTCGACGTCGGGGCTCTCGACCAGCGGCATCCCGACGTCCTCGCCGGAGCCCGTGACGAGGTTCACCGTGCCGGGCGGGAACCCGGCCTCGTGCAGCAGCTCGACCAGCAGCGCGGCGCACCCCGGGGTGTCCGAGGCGGGCTTCCACACCACGGTGTTGCCCGCGATGAGGGCGGGCATCATCTTCCAGCACGGGATCGCGATGGGGAAGTTCCACGGCGTGATGATGGCGGCCACCCCCAGCGGCTCGCGGACGCTCATCGCCCACTTGTCGGGCAGCTCCGATGGGACGGTATCGCCGAACATGCGGCGCCCCTCCCCCGCCATGAGGAACGCGATGTCGATCCCCTCCTGGACGTCGCCGCGGGCCTCGGCGAGGACCTTGCCCATCTCCCGGGTCATGGCCCGGGCGAGGCGTTCCTTGTGCTCGGCGAGCAGACCGGCGAAACGGAACATCACCTCGGCCCGTTTGGGGGCGGGCGTCCGGCGCCAGGCCGGCCCCGCCACCCCGGCCGCCCGGACGGCCATCGCCGCGTCCGCTGCCCCGGATGCCTGGAACCGGCCGACGACATCCCGCGTATCGGCCGGGTTCAGCGACTCGAACGTGCCGCCGGCGACGGCCTCGACCCATTGGCCACCGATGAAGTTGCCCCAGGTGGGGACGTCCGCGCGTTTCTCGGTCATGGCCGGGATTGTATGGGGGCGGCAGGGGGGCCGAGCCGGTGCTCGAACGCGCGCAGCCGCCAGAGCGGGATCACCGCGACCGCCAGCAGCACGACGGTCGCGCCGAGCAGCCCGTCGATCCCCTGCCACCGGGCGGCCTCGCCGCCGATCAGGCTCCCTGCCACCTGGCCCAGCGCAAGGAAGACGCTGTACAGGCCCATGATCGCGCCGCGGTCGAGCGGATGAGCCTCCGACACGTCGGCCAGGAGGCCGAGCGCCGCGGGGGTGGCGCCGGCCAGCACGAACAGCCCGATCGCGGCGCCGACCGTGAAGGCCGCGGGGACGGCCACGGGCTGCCCAGCGCTGTGGTTCACCACGAACGTGCAGCCGATGGACGCCACGCCGCCAACGATGCCGTACAGGATGATGGTGGTCCGGCGAAGCGTCCTGAACCGGCCACCCCAGTAGAGCAGGCCCGCGAAGAACACGGCCAGGCCGATCGTCAGCCCAACGCTGACCTGGGTCGGCGTGAACCCGCCCATCAGGAGCTGACGCCGGGAGATCGGGGAGTCGGCGCTCCTGACCAGCTGGAAGAGCGACTGGCTGGTCCAGAGGCCGATCGCCGCGTTGACCGCGATCCAGGTCGGGGCCAGCAGCCACACGTGCGAGCTCGCCAGCAGCGCCCGGTAGCGCCGCAGGCCAGGGCGACGTGGCGGATCGGTCTCGAGACTCCAGGCGGGCAGCTCCCGGACGCCGAAGCGGTAGATGAGCCACGAACCGCCGTACACGAGCGCGTTGAGGAAGAAGGCGGTGCGCCCGAACAGCTCGTAGAGCGGTCCCGCCGCGACCAGCCCGGTGCCCAGCCCGGCCAGGGTCGCAAGCTCGAAGCGCGCCACGGCTCGCCCGCGGAGCGGCTCGTTCCCAGCCGTGGCGCGCGCGATGTAGCCGAGGATGGAGGGCACGCTCGCGGCGCTCGACCCACCCTCCAGCAGGCGCGTCAGGCCCAGCAGCGGGATGCTCGTGGTGAGCCCGGTCAGGATCACCGCCACGGCTCCGAATCCCGGCCCGAGCTGCATGACGGGGCGCTGCCCCAGCCGGTCCGACACGACCCCGAACGGGGGCGACAGGAGCAGTTCCGCCACGAAGAACATGGCCGCCAGCATGCCCACGATCGTCGGGTCGACGGCCTGGCCGCCGTGCCGCGGCAGTTCCGCCAGGTAGTAGATGAGCAGCGCCCCGGTCAGCCCGGTGCTGAACCGGAGCGTGAACGTGCCGAGCAGGACGGCGACGAGGGAGCGGTGCACCACTCACAGGGTACCCAAACCGGAACCCGAGAGGGCCACGGCACGACGGAGGTCCGGGTGCCGGCGTCCTCCACGGGCCCGCGGCAGAGCCGACGCGCGTCGAGGTGCCCGCGCCGGGGCAATCGGCGGCGTGTCGGCTAGACTGCCGCGGACATGACCGGATCGTTCCCCCCGCCCCCCGTCCCGCCCGAGATCGACGCGCTGGCACGACGCCGGGCGGAGGCCCGTGCCGCCAGGGACTGGCACGCGGCCGATGTCCTGCGCGCCGACATCGAGGCCGCGGGCTGGAAGGTCATCGACCAGGGTCTCCGGTTCAGGCTCGAGCCGACCCATCCCCCCGACGTCGAGGTGGCCGGTCGGACCCGCTATGGCTCCAGCGGCTCGGTGCCGTGGAGGCTGGACGAGCCGCCGTCGGCGCTCGCCACGGTCGTGCTCCTGGCCGACCGCTGGCCCGAGGACGTGGCCCGCGCGCTCGACGGGCTCCGGGCGCACGCGCCGGCCGGGACGCAGGTGGTCGTGGTGGCCAACGATCCGACCCCCGAGCAGGCCGGTGCGCTCGAGTCGGCCGACGGAACCGCCCCGGTCGCGGGGGCCGCCCCCGAGCAGGTCTGGACGAGCGCCCCGCTGGGGTACGCCGCGGCGCAAAACGCGGGCATCCGCCGGGCCGAAGGCGAGATCGTGATCCTGCTCGACACGAGCGTGGAGCCGACCGGCGACATCGTCACCCCGGTCGTGGAGGCGCTACGCGACCCGTCGGTCGCGGTGGTGGGCGGCTGGGGCATCGCGTCCGGCGATCTGCGGCACTTCGACGATGCGGGGCCCGGCGACGTCGACGCCATCGAGGCCTACCTGCAGGGCTTCCGCCGGGCCGACTACGCGGCGCGTGGCCCGCTCGACGAGCACTTCCGCTTCTACCGTAACCTCGACATCTGGTGGAGCCTCGTACTGCGCGACGAGGGCGAGCACGGACCGCACCGCCGGGCCCTGCGCCTGGAGCTGCCTGCGGTGCGGCATGCGCACCGCGGCTACACGAGCCTGCCCGAGCCGGAGCGGGAGCGCCTGAGCCGCCGCAATTTCTACCGCATCATCGACCGGTTCGGGCAGCGGCGAGACCTCCTCCGTGCCCCCGCTCCCCCTGCGAGGCGCGGCTCCGTCACCGGCTGACCCCGGGGACCCTCAGGACGCCGGCCCGGCCGGTCCCGATCCCGTGCCCTGCACCGCCCGGGCGGCTCCCGGGGTGCCGGCCGCGGCGGTCGACACGGTCGCACCCTGCGTGGCTCCGACCGTCCCGCCTCCCCCGGTCCGGATGGTCGTGCCGAGCTCCAGACCCACCACGAGGACGGCCACGAGCAGCAGCACACCGCCGACCCGCAGGGCGCCCGAGAGCGGGGCCGCTGCCACCGGTGCCCCGGCCGGGTGCTGCCAGAGGTCGGCAAGCCGCAGTCCGGTCGGCAGCAGGATCAGCCCGAGCCAGACCCCGGCGATCAGGCCGCCGATGTGGGCGAAGATGTCGATCCCCACCCCGCCACCGATCAGCCCCAGGTCGAGCACCAGGTTGAACACGATCAGGAATCCGATCTGGCGCGCCAGGGCGTCGGCGCCCCGGCCCAGGAGCGGGTTGTGCACGCGGTAGGCGATGAACACCACGCCGAACAGGCCGAAGATCGCGCCGCTCGCGCCGACCGCGTTCTCGGACAGGAAGATGTAGCTGAGCACCGACCCGGCGATCCCGGACAGCACGTACATGAGCAGGTACTGCGTGCGCCCGTAGATGCGCTCCACCATCGGGCCCACCAGGTACAGCGCGTACATGTTGAACGCCAGGTGGAGGAGCCCCGCGTGCACGAGCACCACGGTCAGCAGCCGCCAGTCCTCGCCGCGGGCCACCGCGGCCTTGTCGAGCATCAGGAGGTTGGTGATCGCGGCTCCCTGGGCGCCGCCCACCATCTGGAAGAGACCGATCGCGATCGTGATCGCCAGGATGGCGTACGTGACGATGGGCTGGTCGATGCCGCCCGCCCGGGACCTGCCGAAGTAGCGCCCGGCCGCGCGCCGGTCGCCGAGCTCCTTGCTGAGCCAGCCGAGCCGGGACGCGATCTCGGCCTTGGCCTCCCGGGGCGCGCGGCGGTCGGCCTGCCGGTAGGCGTCGAGGGCACCCCGCAGGTCGCCCTGGCGGACGCGCGCGGCAGCCAGCTGGCGCCAGGCGACCCAGCTGAGCGGGGTCTCGGGCGCCTGCGTCGCGAGCCGCCAGCCCTCGATCGCGGCCTCGTCCTCGTCCATGCGGTAGCGGCACTCGGAGAGGCCGAGCAGGGCGGACACGTGCAGGTCGGGGTCGCGGTGGCCGACCACGCGGGAGTAGAACGCGGCGGCCTGCTGGTACTCCCCCTGCGCGGCGAGGGCGTCGGCACGCTGGACCAGCGCCAGGGCGGCCGCTCGATCGAGCGGGCCGGCGGCGAACGGGTCGCGGGGCTGGGGGCCAGTTTCGTCAGCCACGGGGTTCGTCAGTCATGGGAGGCTCCGATCGCGCGGATCGGCGGAGGCGATCGTCAGGCACGTTCGGCTGAGTGTAGCGGCTGCCGGCGCCGGGCACGATCCGGCCGGACTCTCTCGGCCGATGAACACGCGCGGATGGAGCGCCTGCGCGCCTGCGCGCCCGGCACGCACGGGGGCGCGTCCGGTGGCACGATGCGCGGCATGGACGTGCACTTCCTCGGGGCCGCGAACACGGTGACCGGCTCGCAGTTCCTCCTGACCACCGACCGCGCCCGGATCCTGGTCGACTGCGGGATGTTCCAGGGAAGTCCGAACGAGTCGGTGCGCAACCGGGTTCCCCTCGCCTACGACCCGGCGTCGCTGGACGCGATCGTCCTGACGCACGCCCACCTGGACCACTGCGGGCTGATCCCGCACGTGGTCGCCGAAGGGTTCCGCGGTCCGATCTACGCCACGCGCGGGACCGTGGAGCTCGCGGGACTCGTCCTCCTCGACTCCGGGAAGCTGCAGGAGGAGTTCGCGAAGCGCGAGGCGCGCTGGGCGAAGCGCCATCCAGACCGGGCCGTCGAGGAGGAGCGCGAGCTGGAGGCGGCGATCGAGGCACAGGTCGAGCTTGCGCAGGCGGACGAGTCGACGACCGCGGCGCCTGCCTCGGCCGGGGCGGAGAGGCCAGGGCAGGCGGCCCACCCGAGCACGAGCGCCGGAAGCCTTCCACCCGCCGCCTCGCCAAAGGGCCACGCCAACCCCGAGCACGCGATCCTCACGGCGCCCGCGCAGGTGGAGCTGGAGATCGACGAGCCACTCTACGACCAGCGCCAGGCTCGCGCCGCCCTCGGCCAGTTCCGTGGCGTCGACTACGGACAGCGCGTGCAGGTCGCTCCCGGGATCGTGGCCACCTTCCTGGACGCCGGCCAC
>JAJYJR010000294.1 GCA_021789355.1 Chloroflexota bacterium
CCATCGCCCGGAGGGTCTCAGCTTCGGTCTCGCTCACAGCCAACGGAGGCGCGGGATGATTGGCCATACCGAGCATCGTAGCTGCGACCGACAGAACCTACAAGCCTATTATCGAGCACGACACTAGGTTCCTGGAGACACCCAGCAGCACGGCGGTCTCGGCGACCGTGAGGACGTCCGGGCACGCATCCAGCCGCCGACCGGGGGTTCCTGCGGGCTCGAGCCGGTACCTCATCTGCTGGACCCGCGGTCGACCACATCCAACTCCGCGAGGGCACGGGCTACCGCATCGCTCGGGTGCCGGACCATGCGGAGCGTATATGCCGTCATCTCGACGCGCGTGTGCCCGAGTCTCTGGGCGACGACGGAGATGGACTCGCCCTGCTCGAGCAACATGATCGCGAAGGAGGTACGGAGGTCCCAGAAGCGGATCCATGGTAAGCCGAGCTCAGCCGCGCGCCGAGTGCACCACGCCGCGAAGCGGTGCGCCATCCACGTACTTGTGCGCGGGCTCCCATCCGGGTTGCCGAAGAGCAGGTGCAGCGGCGTCCCCGGGGTTCCGATGAACGTCGGGGGACGCCGGAGGGCCGACTCGACGAGTGGACGCAGACATTCGGCCAGACCCCGGCAGATGGGCACGACGCGCCCGCTCCTTGGCGTGTTCAGCGCCACGAGCTCGATCGACTGCGCGAATCCGCGAACCGTCCACCGCACCCTGATCGAGGGCGCGTCAAGGTCCACGTGCTCCGCGCTCAACCCGGCGATCTCCCCGACGCGCAGGCCGGCCTGGAGAGCTAGACGGACGGGCAGGTAGAGACCCGCGTCGCGCAGGTCGTTCAGCGCGACGCGGGCCTGCTCGGCGGTCCAGTAATGGCCCTCGTAGGGCGTCGCCCTCGGCGGGATCACGGCCCCGTTGTCGGTCGGGCAGCGCGCGATCAGCCCACTCTGGTAGGCATGGCGGAAGATGCAGACCTCCTCGCACCAGTACCGCCACTGCTCGGCCACCGTGCGGCGGATCGGCTGCTCGAGGGCCTCAGCCTGCTCGTGCAGCCGCCGCGCCTTGACCTCTTCATACCTGCCCCGAGCCGTGCGCCACCTCTTCGTGCTCGTCCCCGTCAGGGGGTCGGGCACCAGGATGTAGTACTGCCAGGTCCCCTCGGATCGCTGGCGAAGCCCGTGACGCATGCGGGGCGTGTGGGGCATGCGAGGCCTGATGCCGGCGCTCGGTGTGGTCCCAGGAACCGGCGTCGCCGTCGGTGTCTCATCCCTGTCGGGCTGGCTGGTCATCGTGCCGTGCCTTCTTCCATCAGGGCAACCAATGCGCTCCGGGGCACCAGGACGCGGCGGCCGATGCGGACGGCGCGGATCTGCCTGCGGGCGATCGCCCGCCACACCAGGTTTCTGGAGACGCCCAGCAGCACCGCGGTCTCGGCCACGTTGAGAACGTCGGGGCACTCGTCGATCCGTCGCCCGACGGAGGACCATCCGACTCGCATCGCGCCTCCACACATCTTCTGATCCGAGTTTGGTTTCGTCGCCGTCATGGTGCTCATCCCGGCCATCTGATGCATTGGCCGTGTTTCTAATGGCAGCACGTTGCACCGGTCTTGTCAAGATGCTACGATCCCGCCACCGTGAGCGATCCGCATGTCCCTTGGCCGGACACCCAACCGGGCCTCGAGCAAGCCCTTGACTCGTACCGCGGTCTGCAGCGCGAAGTGGCGGCCTTGGCTGCCGAGATGGAGCGGGTCCGCGCAGCCCGCGCGGGGAAGGTGAAGGAAATGGCCGAGTTGCGCCGGGCCATCGAGGGGTTTGCCCGGGTCGTGGGCTTGGATCCGGCCGGGCTGCTCGCGGCGCAGGAAGTCCGGGAGCTGCCGTCCATCCCCGACATGGCGTACGAGTACATGCGGGCACGCGGGGGGCGAGCCCGTGTGGTGGAGATCGTGCAGCACTTGGAGGAGTCGGGGAAGTTCGCGCCGTCCGGCCGCCCTTCCGGACAGAACTACGGTCCCGTCTACAGCGCCCTCCTGCGCGACCGGAAGCGCTTCCGGCAGGGCGGGAGAGGGGAATTCGTTCTGCTGGAGATGGACGAACAGCCCGCCTGACGGCGCGCTCAGCAGTTGGCAGCACACTACATCTGGTGGCAGTGCCTGCCGCCCATCGGCCTGGAGGAATCCGCGCGTTCGCCGAGCATGGCGGCCCCTCCCGGCAGTCTGGAACCGGACCTGAGCCCAGCAGTCGGGGACCGGCGTGGTGGCGGGCGACGCGCAACGCGGCGTAGGCGTCGGTGAGGGAACGGCTTCGCGGAGGACGGGGGTCGCACCGCGCGAGGCCCCTGGCCGACGGTCAAGCTCAGAGCGCCCTGGAGACGCTGCCGGCAGCGGGTGCTCCGGGACGAGGCACTGGTCATGGTGCGGCGGGTACGGAGACCTGAGCCGCGCCATCACTCGGACCCGATCACGCGGGCCCCCTGCAAGGGCCGCGCCCGCGGAAGCTGCGCGTCTATCGGGGCGGGCGGCGAGCACGAGCAGAGGAGCCGCGGTCCTGAATACCGCTTGGCTGCTCTCAACTCGTCGCACAGCGCCGCAAGTGCGCTGCTGCGCGACGGACGAGAGTCGCGGAGCGCCAGGGCGCGCGACCACGTATCGAGTTGCCGCCGGCGCGGCGACGACGCAGGAAGGGGGAACTCGCGCAGGATCTCGGCCAGCGCACGGCACTCCGGCAGCCGGGACACGCGCAGATAGACCTGACGGCCCTGGGCGTGGAGCTCACCGATACCCAGGCCGTTCGCAAAGGATCGCAGCAACGGCGCGTTGTCGCATCGTTGGGAGACGACGGCGACCGGGGCGAACCGCGCGTGGCGGTTCCGCAGGGCCAGGGAGCCATCCGCGGCGAAGAGCCCGGAGAAGACCCATGCGAGGTGTTCGCGCCCAGCCGTGGCGAGGCAGGCAGACAGGGGCAACGGCGTCCGACCGCGATTGGTGGCCCGGGCTCGGGCGGCCAGCCCGGCCAGCTCTGTCGAGTTGCGGTCCGGATCCGATCGCCCGGCGAGGATGACGAGGGCGGCACGTCGAGCCAGGTCAAGGAGGGCATCCATGCGGGGAGGCAGCGGTCCTGCCTGCGTCAGCCAATCCACCAGCTCGAGCAGGTCCTGTGGATCGTCGACGATCCACTCGTTGCGTCGGTACTCAGCCCGCCGCCGCAGCCACCCGAGGGCTCGGCCGCGCGCGCGTCCGACACTTGCCCAGAGAGCCAGGGGGGTGACGTCGTCGTCACGGGTGGCGACGACGATGCGCGGACGCACGATTGCCTGGGCGCCGGCGCGGAAGCTGACGGTGGCGTCCCCCTCGAGGATCCCCAGTACCTGGCTGTCGGGTATCGGCAGTGAACCGATGGCGCACTGGCGATGCTGCGGCGGGTACGGCGACGGCAGGTGAGCCATCAGGGGCGATCCTCCCGCCGCGCCTGCCGGCCGCGCGCCCGCCCGCTCATGCGCCCGCGCCGTCGTCGAGCGGGCACTCGCACAGCAACCGCGGGCCCCGATACGCCTTGAGGCCCATCAGGCGCGCCCGCAGACCCGCGAGGTCGGGTGCGCCGGGGCCCAGCGCGCGGCGCACGCCGACGGCCTCGATCCATAGGGCCGCTTGCTCCGCCTTGGGTGACGCGGACGGAATCGGATGGGCCCGCAGGAGTTCGACCAGGTGCGCCCAGTCGATGGCCGAGGCGATGACGAGGGCGTCCATCCGCCGCCCCACCGACCACACGTGGCCGAGCCCGAGACGCTCCCGCAGCAGGTCGAGGACCGGGCGGTTCCAGTCGCGCTGCCCGAGCGCGGCAGTCAGGCGGAACGAGTGACCGGGGCTGTGGATGCCAAACGTTCCCTCGGCCGCGACGAGACCGGCGAAGTAGTCCGCCACGTAGGCGTCACTGGCGTGCCCGCCGAGGCGGGCGGCCGAGGAGTCCGGTGCGAGGCTGCCAGTTTCCAGTGCGTCCGCCAGCGCGCGCAGGCGCACCTTGTCGGCGATCGGCGCAGGTCGGCCGGGGCCCGGACGACTGTCGGCCAGCCGCAGCGTGGCCTCGCGCACGGCGGCCAGCCTGACCGCCCCCTTGGGGGAGAGCACCGGATAGCGTGCCAGGAAGGCGGTGACCGCGAGCAGGTCGTCGATCGCCTGAACGGCGAAGACGTTGCGGCCATGTCGCCCCCGATGCTCGAGGTGCCGCATCCGTCCTACGGGTCGGCCGAGCCGCACCGCGAGGGACGTGGCGACCGCGAACGGGAGCGGGTCGTCGTCGCGCATGCCGAGCCAGATCCCCGGAACGTAGCGATCCCCGCGCCGGGCGAGGAAGAACGAGCCGTCGCCGTCGAGGATCCCGGCGATGGTGCCCGGCGCGATGATCTCGCCGGCCGGTCGGCAGGTCCGGTGGTGCGGCGGGAAGGGCGATGACAGCCAGGGCATCTCAGCCCCCCTCTCCGCACCGTCCCGCGGGCGGACGTTCTCGGCCATCCGGCCCGCAGCCGTCGAACCCGCGCTCGCGACGAGGGTGTCCATCGGGGCGCTGCGCGGCGTGCCGAGTGCGAGTCGTCGCAGGCCCCCTCGCCGCGCCGACCTCCGCGCTGCGCCGCGCCACCGCCAGTCGCCCAGGCGCGGCCGCCGTCAGCCCGTTCGCGAGGTCGGCAAGCGCCGACTCGATATCTTCGCCACTCCCGCGGAACCCGAGCGCCGGGACACGCAGCACGACCGCGTCGTCCTCGACGTCGAGCACCAGGGCCAGGCGGGCCTCGGTGAGCGTCCCGGGCAGGTCCGCGGGACCGAGCTCGGCGAGCTGGCGCAGGAGGCGAGCACGCTCCCGCGGCGAGAGCGATGCCGGATCCCGGCGCCGGGCGTGCCGCTCCCACCGCGCGTAGCCCGCGGCGGTCTGGCGGTACAGCCGGGTACCGCGCCGATAGCCCGCCCGGGGATCGACCTCCAGGCGTCCGTCGGGACGGGCGCGGACGGGCGCGTCGGCCCGGGCCCGGCGCCCCCGCTCGATCGCCCACGCCGGGCGGTCCGACTCGTGCACCACGAGCAGCGGCTGCCCGATCGCGGCGGCCGCTGCGCACAGGGCGTCGGCCCGCCGGGTCAGGTCGAGATCGCCGTACCACAGCTCGGTGTCCGTGGCCCCCAGCAGCACGCCCGCGTTCTTGATCGCGAGGTGCGCCGGGTGCGCCCGCCGGTAGGCGCTGAAGCGCAGGGCGAGGAGCGCCCCGGGAGGGCCGAGCGCCTCGGCGACCTGCCGCTGCAGTTCGTCGAGGTCCGGGGCAGCCGGGCTCTGCGCGGCGGGGTGCGCCCCGCCCGGGCGAGTCTCGCGCGGGGCGCGGTCCGCATCCATGTCGACGCCCTACCGGGCACCCGGCGCGGCGTCGGGTGCCGCGCGCTCCGACGCCGCCTCCAGGGGCACGAACCGGCTCTCCGCGAGCGCCGCCTGCAGGGCGTCCCCGGTGAGTTCGCCGGCCGCCTCGAGGACGGCCGCGAAGTGACGGATCGGCTCGAGGTTGGCCGCCACGATGGCGGTCGCCCGGTCCCGCGCGGCGCGCACCTGCTCGACCAGGGCGCGGGCGAGCGACGCCTTCACCGACTCCGCCACGTTCTTGCCGAGCTGGTCGAGATCGAGCGGTGCCGGATCGTCGGTGAGCCCGGCGTCGATGCGCTCGAGCGCGGCGGTGGTGGCGCCCGCCACGTCCGACGCGCCGCCCTGGGAGCCCTCGCCGAGCAGCGCGAGCTCGGCCGCGATGCCCCCGAAGCTCACCGCCAGGCCGTCCCGGGTCTCGCCGTCGGGACGCTGCCAGCGGGGGATCCCTTCCCGGCCGTAGGCGGTCTCGCCCTCGCTCGGCCCGAGCCGGACGGCGTACACCCAGGCCGGGCCCCGCAGGGCCACGCACACCGCGGTGTGCCCGGCCTCGTGCACCGCCAGGCGCCGGCGGAACGCGGGATCCTGTTCCTCCTGCGGCTCGACCCAGCCGCTCCGCGCGATGGCGGCCCGGACGTCGGCCTCGGCCAGGCGCAGCGCGGCGTCCGGCGGCAGGGCCGGGCCGGCAGCGGTGCCCGCCCGGGCGAGGGCCAGGCCCGCGGCGTCCTCCACGAGCTGGCGCAGGTCGGCGGGGGTCCGCTCGCGGGTGAGGCGCGCGGCATGGCGCCAGTCGATCCCCTCGGCGCCCGGGATGCCCCGGCTGAACAGCGCGAAGAGCGCCACCCGCTCGTCCTCGTCGGGGGTGTCGAAGCGCACCTTGTAGCCCAGGCGGCCGCTGCGCACGAGCGCCGGATCGAGGAGTCTCGGGTCGCGGTTGGACGAGGCGATGACGATGGGCCCCGGCGTCGCGACCAGCCCGTCGAGGGCGGAAAGCAGCGCCGTCAGGCGCAGCCTGGTCTCGGGATCGTGGTCGGGGTGGTCACGAACGAGGCCGATGGTGTCGATCTCGTCCGCGTAGAGCACGCTGCGCGGGTGGGTCGCGGCGAGGTAGCGCAGGGTCCCCCGGATGCGCTCGGGGGTCAGCTCGTCCGCGGTCACCTCGTAGAAGGGGATCTCGGCGCCGAGGGCGGCCGCGGCATAGCGGGCCACCAGGGTCTTGCCGGTGCCGGGGGACCCGTAGAAGAGGATGCCCCGGGTCGGCTCGAGGCCCATCGCCGCGGCGCGGGCCGGGTCGCGCAGGCGCGCCACCAGGGCGTCCACCTCGGCGAGCACGTGGCCGATGCCGACCACGTCGGCGCGGCGCAGGGTGCGGACATCGACGCGGTGGTGCTCCAGCCAGGACGCGCGGAACCGGGTGGTCATCGGGGGGCCTCCGGCGGGGTCACGGGCAGGGTGGGGAGGGGACCGGCGAGGGGCGCCGCGCCGATGGGGTCGACCGATGGCGTGGCACCGGGCTCGCGGTCGCGCCGGGCCCGCAGCTGCGCGGCGGCGAGGGCGCGCTCGAAGCGGGCGGCGAACGCGACGAAGGGCAGCCCATAGGCACGGGCGAGATCCCGGGCATCGGCGAGCGGCAGCCGCCCGTCGCCTTCCTCGACGCCGCGGATCCGCGCCGCCGGCAGGCCGCTCGCCGCCGCGGCCGCCTCGAGGGTCAGGCCGGCGCCGACGCGCAGCGTCCCGAGCAGGACCCCCAGCACGGCGTCCGGATCGACGCGGCGCCGCGCTCCCGGCCCCCCGTCCACCCGCTGCC
>JAJYJR010000295.1 GCA_021789355.1 Chloroflexota bacterium
AAGGGGGTGGTGCCGTTGGCCTGACCGCGCTGCACGACGATCAGCTGGCCGTCGGGATGGACATCACGTGTCCGCCGAGATGGAGGTCAGCTGTCCGCCTACGAGGAAGTCCCGCTGTCCCTTGACATGCCGATGCTGCCGCTGAGCCGGGAGATCGACCAGCTGGATCGGCTGAAGAAGTCGCTCGCGGCGTATCGCTTGGTGTTCGGTCAGCCCCGACAGGAAGACCTGTTGGCGTATCTCCGTGAGCGAACACCGAACGCGCAACTCGAGCCGTATCTTGATGCCCTGCGCATCGACCTGGCTCCGCCTGGCGTCCGAGGAGGAGCGACGTGAACCGCACCGTGTCGGGGGGCCGAGGAATCTGGGGAAGACCATGCCCGTCCGACCACCTGAACGCATGTGCCGAGAGATGACGTCCAAGAGGGCTGGGCAACACGAGTTCGCAGCTCAGCATCTCGTCGAGGTCCTCGGCGGTCCGACGGCGCGATCCATGTGCGGCGATCTCGGCCTTCCGCGCGAGCACGTCCGCTGCGTTGGCGCTGCGGCTGCTGTTGACCCACATGCTCGAGCACTGTTGAACCATCACTGGGATTCGCTGGCGCGCGGATCGGAGGGTCGGCGTTGACGAATGAAGACCCGGCCGACCTGACTCGCCGGGCGAGAAACCTCGTCGAGTTCCTCCGACGCCTGACGCAGATGAAGACTGCGACGGTGCGGGACATCGACCAGTACGAGGACATCGTCTGGTTCGCGGATGTTCCCGAGCTGCCCGGCAGCCACTGCGTCACGCACGCAGGCCACTCAGACGATGTGGATTGGATCGCGGTGGAGCGGCCGCACATTCCGTCGCGGCCGCAGCCGCCGATCGCGCTCTGGGGTTGGCTCCTAGACGATCGCGAGCCCACGTCCGAACCCGAACTGCGCGAGCCCGAGGAGGGCGAGCCGCTCCCCGACAGCGTGGTGGCGGCGTACGACGACTACCTCGACGCGTGGCGTGCGTGGAGCGCCAAGTACGGGCCGCGACTGCCGCTGCTGGGGCTCTACGAGCATCTCTTCCGGATCCGACAGCAGGCCGATCAGCTCGGTGAGCGGTATGAGGTGGTGGTCGGGGCCGGCCTGGTGCTGGTCCCCGACGGGCACGCTCGGGTGCGCCGGCACCTCGTCACCATGCGGGCGGAGGTCCTCTACGAGGCGCAGACTGGCCGGATCACCGTCCGGCCAGCCGCGGACGGCATCGGGATCCAGCTCGAAGACGAGATGCTCGATCCCGAGCTCATCCCCCCAAAGCAGATCCGCGACAGCGTGTACGCGATCCTCGAATCCGCCGGCTCGGATGTGTGGAGCGGGACCGTGCTGGCGGGCGCGGTGACGATGTGGACGCAGGCGATGCGACCGGACGCCGTCTTCGATCCGCGCCTCGACGCTCCCCCCATGCCGCAGGAGGGCGTGCTCGTAGCACTCGCGCCGGCACTGATCGTCCGCAAACGAACGGCACGCTCGCTGCTGGCGTTCTATCAGAAGGTGGACGGGCAACTCGAGGGCGGCAACCTCGTGCCCGCGCTTGTCGCTGGTCTCGTGGCAGAACCCGACGGCGGTCCAACCGAGGAGGCCCAGGCCGCCCGTGGGCCGTTCGTGGCAGAGGACGACGAGCTGTATTTCCCGAAGCCCTTCAATGCGGAGCAGCGCGAGGTGCTTCGTCGGCTGGTCGGATCCGACGGAGTCGTCGTCGTGGGGCCGCCCGGCACGGGAAAGTCCCACACCATCGCCAATCTGGTCTCGCACCTGCTCGCGAACCGCCAGCGCGTGCTGGTCACAAGCCACACCAGCCGCGCGCTCCAAGTCCTGCTCGACAAGTTGCCCGACGAGATCCGTGCGCTCTCGGTGAGTCTGGTCGGCGACGGCCGAGCCGGGATGCGCGAGCTCCAACGGTCGGTGAGTACGATTGTCAACCGCTCGAACGATCCGGACTGGCAGACGCCGAAGATTGACCAGCGGACGGCGCGCTACCGGCAGCTCAGGGACAGAGCCCACGAGGAGCGCAGACGGCACCTGGCGGCGATCCGCGCGGTCCGCGAGGGCGACGCGAAGGTGCACGAGCCCGGCATTGGCCACTACCGGGGCACGCTCTCTGAAATCGCCGCGCAGATCGCCGATGAGCGCGAGGCGTTCGGATGGGCATCGAACATGCTCGGCGACGCACCGGTTCTCACCGACGCGGAGGGTGCGGAGCTCGCGGGACTCGCTCGGTCCATCACCACCGACGTGGAGGCGAGCGCGCGTGTCCCCATACCGGATCTGTCGTCGAGCGAGGATTTCGCCGACCTATGCCGGCGTCGGGCTGAGCTCGAATCCACGGTGGGCAGCGCCACCGAGAACAGCAAGCAGCCATATGCGGAGACCCTGGCCGCGGCCTCCCACGCGGACCGATTGGCACTGACCCAGGCGATCGACCGCCTTGAGCGAGCCCGAGCTGCCGTCGCGGTCGGTGAGGCGTGGGAGCTCGCCGCGTTCGTGGACGCGCTTTCGGGGTCAGTGGCTAGGTGGCACGAACGGAAGGCGCGTACCCAGGACTGGATCTCGTCGCTCCGGGAACGAGCCGCCGTTGCTGACGGGCTCGTGGTGACCGGCACACTCGGGGCGGAGCCTCTCGCCGCCCGGGCGGCCGTCGAGACCCTGCTGGCTCGCCTCTACGCCGGGAAGGGTTTGGGCATCGGCCCGTTCAGGCCCAGATTCGTGAAGGATGCCCGGGTCGCCCTTGGATCGGTCCGTGTGAACGGCCAGGAACTGGTCTCCGTGGCCGCGCTCACACAGCTGCGGGCCTGGGTTGACGTTCGCCTCACCGTCGAACGCGCTCGCACGGCGTGGGCGGGGGAGGGTCGCATCTCGGGCGACAGCGGCCTCACCGTGCTGGCTGAGCTCGAGGAGCTCGATCCGGCGCTTGACCGCGTGCTCGCCGCTGAACGATGTCGCGCGGACATCGTATCGGCGATCACCGGCATGCCCGGCCTGCCCTTGCCGGCGTGGGCGGACGGTGGCACATGGCTGACGCTTCGGAGGGCCGCCCTCGGGGTGGACGCACGCGCCGCCCTCGAGGACGCGGAGCGCGAGCTCGCCGGCCTTCGTGCCCGGGCCGAGGCGACGGTCATCGCCGATCCCGGAGACCTGGTCCCCGCGGTGTTGGCAGCGATCGACGACCGGGACCCTAAGGCGTTCGCGGCTGCGAGCGCGGCGGTCGCGCAACGCCGACTGATCGCCTCGCAGATCCAGCGGCGCGACGATCTGGTCAGCCGCCTTGCGACGCAGGCGTCCGAGCCCACGCTTGCCCAGCTCGTCGACGACGGGCCGTGGGGCGAACGGCTCGCCCGGTACGAGGCGGCCTTCCGGTGGGCCAAGGCCGAAGACTGGCTCACGGACATGCTGGACGTTTCATCGGGCGGAGGCGTCACCCGCGTCGCGGCGCTGAACGATGAGATACGGGGTCTGACCGCATCGATCGGTGAGCATCTCGCCTGGCGCGCCTGCCTTGCCGCACTGACCCCGGCGCAGAAGATGCACCTCACGCTCTACCAGAAGGCGATGGCGAGGTACGGGCAGGGCAAAGGCAAGTACGCCGCGACGCATCTGGCCGCCGCCCAGGCAGAGCTGGAGAAGTGCCGGGGGGCGGTGCCGGCGTGGATCATGCCGACGTATCGGGTCGCCGAGTCGCTGTCACCAGCGTCGGATGCGTTTGACGTCGTCATCGTCGACGAGGCGAGCCAGTCGGGCGTCGACGCGCTCTTCCTGTGGTGGCTGGGCAAGAAGGTTGTGATCGTCGGCGACGACGAGCAGATCAGCCCGGACGCCGTAGGTCTCGATCAGGAGCCCGTCTTTGCGCTGAGATCTCAGCTACTCCACGACCAGCCGATCGGGAGCGTCATCACCCCGATGACGAGCCTCTTCGACCTCGGCGAGATCGCCTTCACTGGCAATCGCACCCACCTGCGCGAGCACTTCCGCTGCATGCCGGAGATCATCGCCTTCTCGAACCGCATCTCGTATGCCAGCGCTCCGCTCATCCCACTGCGACAGTTCGGCGCTAACCGGCTGCCCCCCTCCGATCGGTGCACGTCGCCGGTGCGACACGCTCGGACGGCGTGCGGGGCAACGTGAACCGGGACGAGGCGCACGAGGTGGCCGAAGCCATCGTTGAGTGCATTCGCCAACCCGAATACGACGACAAGACGATGGGCGTGATCAGTCTCATCGGCGAGAACCAGGCCCGGTACATCGAGCGCCTGCTCCTCGAGCGTCTCGGCCCCGACGAGATGCTTCACCGCAAGATCAAGTGCGGTGACGCATACGCCTTTCAGGGCGACGAGCGCGACGTGATGTTCCTGAGCATGGTCACCGCGCCGACCGACAAGGGCAACAGGCACCCCGCCCTCACCGCGGACGTCTATCGGCGGCGGTTCAACGTCTCGGCGAGCCGCGCGCGCGATCAGATGTGGCTGTTCCATTCGGTGACCCAGGCGGATCTCAACCCCGATTGCCTCCGCTGGAAGTTGCTCGAGCACTTCGCCCATCCCACCACCGACAACGACGCCCCCGATCTCGGAACTGTGACCGAGCGGGATCCGCACCCTGGCTTTGACAGCCTGTTCGAGCAGCGGGTGTATCTGCGGATCAAGGGCCGTGGATACCGCGTCCGCCCCCAGGTGCCTGCCTACGGCTACTTCATCGACTTGGTGGTCACCGGGGGCGAAAGCCGGCTGGCCGTGGAGTGCGACGGCGACGAATGGCACGGGCCCGAAGCTTTCGAGCATGACCTTGGGCGTCAGCAGGACCTCGAGCGTGTCGGGTGGCGGTTCGTCCGCATCCGCGAGAGCGAGTTCTACCTCGATCCCGAAGCCGCGCTCCGCCCGCTTTGGGAGAAGCTCAACGAGGTTGCTATCCGGCCGTTCGGTGCGCCGGCTGAGCCCGGAACGCTGGAGATGCCGGAGGCCATCGACTCGACCGACATCGAGTCGATGGTGGAGGCCATGCTCGACCCGTTTGCCGGCGCCGGAGAGCCGCCAACGGCGGCCGAGGTGGCGCTGCCTCCCAACGCCTCCGCCGTCGCCGAGCCGGAGCCACCCGCTGCGCGTGTATGGGTGGATGAAGCCACACGGGCGCCGTCGTCAGTCCGCGCCATCGCGACGCCTCAGCTGCCCGCATCGGGGGTCGAGATGGCCCCGTACCTGTCGTGGGCGCCGCAAAGGCTCGGCGACCCACGGGAAAGCCGACAGTCGGAGCTGGAAACGGCGTTGCTCAGCGTGGTATCGGCGGAGGGACCGGTGCTGGCACATCGGGCATATCGCCTCATCCTGCAGGCGGCTGGGTACCATCGACTGACCCACTCGGTTGTCTCCCCGCTGAACAAGGCGGCCGTCAGAGCCGAGCGAGAGGGCCGCCTGGTGGCCGTGCCGTCCGGCGTCGGCACCTCGCTCACCGACCGCGTACTCCGGCTTCCGAGCCAACCTCCCGTCGTCGTTCGCGAAAGGGGTCCTCGGGATCTCGTGGAGGTGCCCGCGTCCGAAATCCAGGAGGTTGCCCGGCAGATCGGCCGCGGGGCATACGTGCCTGGCGACCGCGACCTGCTGCGCGACATCCTCAATCAGTACGACCGGGTCGCGCTGACAAACGCCGCGGCGACGTATCTCGAGAAGTGCCTCCAGGCCGTGGCGCCACTCGGGCCGGAACCCGTCACCCAGCAACCCATCTGGACTCGGCCGATCCCTGCCGCGCCGTCCATCCCCATGTCCGAAAGCGGCGCGACGGTCGCGCGCCCGCAGGTCCCCGCCCATCCTGGGCCGGACTTCAAGAGGATCCTCGCCGACACCATCGCCCGGGCACAGAACCTGCCCGCGGCCTCTCGTAGCCGTCTCGCCGCGGAGTGGCTCGACGAGGAGAACGAGGGCCACCGCGGCAAGGCCCTTGAGGCAGCGATCTCGGTCGGCGCACCGCGAGAGTGGAGCGCCGTCGCGCGCATCGTCTCGAGCACCCTGGCGGATTGGCCGGCCGCGGCGCGTGGGGCAGTCGTTGATGCGGCGATTGCGCTGTCTGCCGTCGGGGCTCCGGAACACACGGCGCCACTTCTGAAGCCGTGGCAGTCGGCCCTCCACGCGCGGACCGACGGCGCCGCTGCCGGCACCAAGCCCGACGTCGCCCTGTGCCCGCACGGGCATCCGATGGGGACATGTCCGTACGTCGTGTGTCGCGGCCACTTCCTTGGGGGCATCGCTCTGGACGAGATCTAGTCGGAGGTGCTCGCCATCGGCGTGCGAGGCCAGGCGCGTGCTTTGTGGGAGACAGCCCATGTAACCTCGGTCGGTGGCGCCACACAACGCGGCACGGCCCTCGGTATCCTCGGAGTTGACAAGACGCTCCCCGACGTACGAGAGGCCGGCAGAGGGGTGTTAGTCCGTGAGGGGCGAGGGTTGGCGGAAGTCGCAGAGAACGGTTATTCGTGTCGTTGTTCCGCAACACTCGGAGGCGGACGGACGGTGATTCTCGTGCCGAAGCGCCACGTCGGTGTCACGGCCAGCCGCGCCGTTTGCGGATTGGATCGCCGATGATGCCGCGCGCGTGCCGCGGCAGGGGAGCCCCGCCGGCATGACCGTCGGCGCGTCCGCGGCGGGTCGTGCCAACGGTTCGCCCCATCCCAACAGCCACGCCGGCCTCATCTGGTCGATCGCCGACCTGCTGCGCGGCGACTACAAGCGCGCCGAGTACCAGAGGGTCATCCTGCCGCTCGTCCTGCTGCGTCGCCTCGACTGCGTCCTCGAGCCCACCAAGGACCGGGTCCTCGCGCGCTTCGCGTCGCTCGGCACGGACAACCCCGAGGTGCTGCGCGTGGTCGCCGAGCAGGTCGCCCACGTCGAGGCCTACAACACCTCGCCCCTGACCCTGCACCGCATCCTGGCCGACCCGCCGCAGGTGGCGGGCAACCTGCGCGCCTGGATCGCCGCCTTCGACCCCGAGACGCGCGACGTCATCGAGAAGTTCGACTTCGACGCGCAGATCGGCCGCCTCGACCGCGCCAAGCTCCTCTACCTCGTCCTCTCCAAGGTGACCGAGGTCGACCTGCACCCCGACACCGTCTCGAACTACGAGATGGGCGTCCTCTACGAGGAGCTCATCCGCAAGTTCAACGAGCTCTCCAACGAGACGGC
>JAJYJR010000296.1 GCA_021789355.1 Chloroflexota bacterium
GCTGGTAGGAGCCGGCCGGCAGGGTCGCGGTGGGGAAGCTGGCCAGCGCCCAGACCGCGCCCCCGTTGTCGCCGCCGGGGGCGGAGACCGGGATGCTCGAGGCCGGCACGGTGCCCTGCGCGAGGAGGGTGCCCGCCGCGGTCTCGAGGCTGATCGTGAGCGGGCTCGAGCCGCTGGAGCGGCGCAGCCGGACCGCCGCCTGCGAGACCGTGCGGCTGCTCCCCAGCGTGAACGTCTCGCGGACCTGCGCGGCCCCGCTGATCGGCTCGTAGTCGTGGATCCACATCTCCATGTAGCCCTGCCCGGCCACCACGCCGCTGGCGTAGGTGAGGCTGACGATGGGGGTGAAGTTCTCGCGCGTGGTCCAGCTGCCCTGGTTCATGAGCAGCGCGAAGTCGGTGTCGGAGAAGCGCGGCTGCTGGGGCTCGATCGTGGACCCGTACACGTACGTGCCGTTGATCGAGATGAAGTTCACGGTGGGCGCAGGATCGGTGTTGCGGAAGACGATGTGGTAGAGCTGGCCTGCGGTGAGCGTGGCCGGGCTGCTGAACGTGGCCAGCGCACTGGCCCCGTTGAGCGAGCCCGCGTCGGGGATGGAGACCTGCGCGAGGACGTTCCCCGACGGCACGTGGCTGGCGCTCCCGTCGTCGGTCTGCACGCTCACGTTGAGGGTGCCGCCGGTCCCGCCGGCGTAGCCGGAGACCGTCCCCATCACGTAGAAGCGCACGCTCGTCAGGGCCGACGTGGTCGTGGCGCGGAAGCGGAAGGCGACCTGTGTGTTCACCCCGCCCCCGTCGGTCCCGCCGACCTCCGTGTTGGCCAGCGTGTCGGCGTTGATGCCAGACCCGTAGATGCCGCTGCCGCTCGTCGCCACCGGGGCCGGCGTCGGCGTCGGGGCCGGCGTCGGGGTCGGCGTGGGCGTCGGGGTCGGCGTGGGGATCGGGGTGGGCGTCGGGGTCGGCGTCGGGGTCGGGGTCGGGGTGGGGATCGGGGTGGGCGTCGGAGACGGCGTCGGTGATGGCGTGAGGGCGGTCACGGTCACCGCGGTCGAGGCGAGCAGGGGCGAGTCTGTGCCCCCGCCCATGCCCTTCCCCCCGTTTCCCTTCGGCGAGGCTGCCACGGCTGCAAGCACATGGGTTCCCGCGGTCGCGTTGGCGGGGATCACCAGGTCGACCGTGAAGCTCTTCTGGGTATCGACATCGGCTGTGGGCATGCCGCCGGCGGATCCATCCCACAGGAGCTGGATCGATTCGTGCGGGGCGAAGTTGCTGCCGGCGACCGCGAGTGTGGCGTCGGGCACCCGGGGACCGGACACCGTCAGCGCGGGCGTCGCGCCACCGGCGACCGGCATCGGGTTCAAGAGGGCAGGGACCAACAGGATGATCGGCATACTCGCGAGGGCACCCACCACGCCCCTGCGCCGGCGCCGACGCGGCCGCTGGCAGTGCTGAGATGCGGGATCGCCGACTGGGTGCGTGGTGTGATGCATAGCGCGCCGACTCCGTTCGGTAGCCCGGCCGGCTCAGTGAGTCCCGTGGCTTTGCGGCCCCGCCTCGCGACGGGTGTGCTCTTTCGTGGACGTCGCACCGCCCCCTCGTCACGGAGGCGTCGAGGGGCACGCTAGGACATCTGGGAGCCGTCCACCATTCCCGCGATGGTCCTGCAAGGGGGTCGCCGAAGGTCACCGGCACGTTGGGTCGTGGCAGCGGGCGCTGGCCCCGCGTGCCGGCTGCGCGTCGGCCGCGGACCACCACCCGCCGCGCGGATTCCCCGGCGACGGCCGGACATCGTCGCGCGAAGTGGAGCCAAACAGCACGGCGCGATGTGGCCGAGAAGTACTAGCGGCGGACACCGGTGGGGGCAAGTGTTGGCGCTCCAGGGTGTCACGGACACACGGGCGCGCCGCCGCCGATCCCGGTGGCGGCATCGTACGCGAGGAGCGGGGGAGTAAGCCGTGGACATGCCTCATGCGTTTCGACGCCTTCTGGCGGTTGCCAGTTCAACTCTCATCCTGATGACAGTCGTCGCCGTCGCCCCGGTTGCGGCGTGCGACCAGGGCTGCACGCCCGGGTACTGGAAGAACCACACTGACGCCTGGGTGACGTACAAGCCAGACCAGACACTCAAGGAGGCCGGTTTCGACTTCCCGTCACAGCTCTCCAGCTTCGGCAGTCAGAAGCTGATCGATGCGCTGCAGGGAGGTGGCGGGCCCGGCCTCGCCGGTGCGGCACGGATCCTCCTGCGCGCCGGAGTGGCAGCGCTGCTCAACTCGGTAGCCTTCCCGTACCCGCACTTCGTCAGCACCTCCGTCGTCCTCTCCGACATGAACACAGTCCTGGCCAGCCTCGACCGGCAGACGATGCTCGACGAGGCTGCCGAGTACGACGGCTACAACAGCACGGGGTGCCCGTACTAGACGGGACTTCCGGCACCCCAAGGGCGATGCGCTGTGCCTTTGAGGCGGTCCACCGTGTTTGCCTGGCGGGGGGCCGGCGAGAAGGCGAGGAGATCACAGGCGCGGTTCTGGAGCCGGATGGGCTCGGCGAGCGTGGCGCGTTCCGTCTGCTCGTGGAGCCCATCCGACGATATGGTGCTCGGTGAGCCTGGCGGGGTGCGCGGCCGGTCGTCCCAGCAGGGCGGCGAACCGGGCCGCGTGCGGGATCTACGCGATCCGCTCCTTGCCGGTTCGCCGGTCCCGGGCCGGAAACAGGAGTGCCGCAGCGATCCCCAGCGAAAGACCGAGCGCGGCCGCGACCGCGGTGTCGAGCGCCACGCGTGGGGATGAGGGTATGTCGTTGGGGAGCGCTGGCTGGACGACGGAGGCCAGGCTCGTCGCGTCGGCCCCGGTCGGACGTGCGAACCCCGTGATCTCTCCGGCCACGGCGTTCGCGAGGGCGGAGGCTGCAGCAGGGCTCGAGGCCGTGCCGACCACCGAGATGATCGGCTGTCCCACGGGCGCATGCACGACGAGACGACTGGCGATCGTCCCGGGTGTGTCCTGCAGTCCGAGCTGGTCGATGACGCGACCAAGGACGGGCGTGCTCGTGGCCAGCGCTGCGTACGTCTGGGCGAGTTCCTGGTACGCGGAGAGGTAGTCAGGACGGGTCTCCGTCAGCGACCCCACGAGCACTTTCGCTTCCGATTGGTACTCCCGGGGCAGCAGACCCGACGCCGCGTAGGTGCCACCCGCGGCTATGCCGGTGACCAGCAGGACCAGCCAGAGCCGGCGGCCGACGATTGCCACCATCCGCCAAACGTCCACCGCAGCATCACTCCTGGCCTGCGGCGATCCCACGAGGCTCACCGCACTCAATCCGGCTTCATTTCCGGCCTGATGGGGGATGCGCGCGGGCTGGACTCTGGAGGGGAGGGAACCAGGCGGTCCAGCACCGCCGCCAGTCGTTCGCCTGATCGCGCCACGTTGTGCTCGCGCTCAACGTACTCGCGACCGGCTGCGCCCATGCGGGCAAGCTCGTCCGCCGGGGTGTCCGCGAGCTGCAGGAAGGCGGCCCCGAGGAGCTCGGGGTCGTCGGGCCTCACCGAGACTCCTGCTCCCGTCGCGCCGACCGGATCGTAGGCACTGACGCACGCGAAGACCACGGGCCTGGCGGCCGCCATGTACTCGAACAGCTTGTTGAAGCTGATCCCATACCGGTAGACCGGCGTCTCTGTGGCATGGACAACGGTGGCGTCGAGACTCCGCAGGATAGTCGGGACGTTTCGTTTCGGCACCGCGGACGCGAACGCGATCGCCGGGCATCCGGCACCCAGTTGCTCCAGGTCGTGCCTCTCGGGCCCGTCCCCGACGCAGACCAGGCCGACACACCCCGGTGCGCGGGCCTCGGCGATCCTGGCTGCTCGCACGAGAACACTGACCTCGTTCACTCGTCCGAAGGCGCCGACGTACCCAAACACGAACCGGCCCTCGGCACGCAGCGAGCCGACCTGTAGGGTCGCCTGGGCGTTCTCCTCGCCGACCCGCTGGTCGATGGCTGGCCCAGCGTCGAAGGCCTCGAGGTCGACAGCGTTCGGGATGTAGACCACGCGGTCGACCGGCAGGCCGCGCTCCGTGAGGTACGCGCGAAGCCCTGGCAGGAGCGTGATCACGATCGACGCCCGTCGAACGAGAAACGCCTCGATCCCGCGCAGGAGCCGCTCACCGGGCGAGCCCTCGCGGAGAGCGCCGAGATCCACGAGCGTCTGCGGCCACAGGTCGCGGATCTCGAAGAGGAACCGCGCCCCACGCAGCCGCGCTGCGATCCAGGCGCCGAGGGCCGCGAACGGATGAACGGTCGAGCCGATCACGGCGTCGGGAGGTGGGAATCGTGCCTGGACGACGAGGAACGCGGCCAGGAAGCTGAGCATGTTCACCTGGCGGCGCCAGTTGTTCCCCCGGTAAGGGAACGTGCGAACCCAGACGAACTGGACGCCTTCGTACCAGGCGGTCCGGTAGAGCTGGCCCGCCGCGAGTCGCTCCTCGCGGCCGGTGACGTGGCTGAGGCCCGCCGCGAAGATCGTCACGGCCTTCCCGCG
The DNA here is from genome assembly GCA_021789355.1 of Chloroflexota bacterium. The sequence goes on from JAJYJR010000296.1 coordinate 4,534, forward strand.
CGCGACGAGCTGCCGCGCGAGATCGTAATGACGCGTGCCCTTAGGGCGGTCGGGCGCATCGGCGTAGTGGTTCACGATCCAGACCCGGCATCGGTCGGACACGCAATCCCTCCCCGGTTCGCTCGATCACGCGTTCAACGAGGAGCCGCTTGTGGGGACGACGCCCGGCCTCTCGCGTGATTTCCGCGCCCTGGCGCGATCATACCTCCCCCACCAAGCGTCTTTGTACCCGCGGATGGTCGGGAGGACCGGCGGCCGTGCGGCCTGCGCGGTGAGATCGGCCCGGAGACGCAGCGAGGCCGGGCGCCGCGGCGCCCGGCCTCGCTGGATGCGTGGTCCGTTAGCGCAGGTAGAACTGCAGATCGCTCTCGCCGGGCCGATTGGCGAACGCGGTCCAGCCGCTGCCCGAGGTGTACTGCGCCTGGCCGTCGGCGAAGTACGTCGGGGAGCCGTAGCCGTAGTCCAGCCCCTTGCGGATGGGGAAGATCGTGTACTGCGTGTCGCTCGCCGTGGAGACCACGAGCTGGTAGGAGCCCGCGGGCAGGGTGTGCGCGGCGGGGAAGCTGACCAGCCCCCAGACCGCGCCCCCGTTGTCACCGCCGGGGGCGGAGACCGGGATGCTCGAGGCCGGCACGGTGCCCTGCGCCACGAGCGTGCCCGCCGCGGTCTCGAGGCTGATCGTGAGCGGGCTCGAGCCGCTCGAGCGGCGCAGCCGGACCGCTGCCTGCGAGACCGTGCGGCTGCTCCCCAGCGTGAACGTCTCGCGGACCTGCGCGGTCCCGCTGATCGGCTCGTAGTTGTGGATCCACATCTCCATGTAGCCCTGCCCCGCCACGACGCCGTTGGCGTACGTGAGGTTGACGATGGGGGTGTAGTTCTCGCGCTGGGTCCACGAGCCCTGGTTCATGAGCAGCGCGAAGTCGGTGTCGGAGAAGCGCGGCTGCTGGGGCTCGATCGTGGCGCCGTAGACGTACGTGCCGTTGATCGAGACGAAGTTCACGCTCGGTGCGGGGTCGGTGTTGCGGAAGACGATGTGATAGAGCTGGCCCGCCGTGAGCGTCGCCGGGCTGGCGAATGTGGCCAGCGCGCCGGCACCGTGGAGCGAGGCGGCGTCGGGGATGGAGACCGAGGCGAGGACGTGCCCGGACGGCACGTGGCTGGCGCTCCCGTCGTCGGTCTGCACGCTCACGTTGAGGGTGCCGCCGGTCCCACCGGCGTAGCCGGAGACCGTCCCGATCACGTAGAAGCGCACGCTCGTCAGGGCCGACGTGGTCGTGGCGCGGAAGCGGAAGGCGACCTGCGTGTTCACGCCGCCGCCGTTGGTCCCGCCGACCTCCGTGTTGGCCAGCGTGTCGGCGTTGATGCCCGGCCCGTAGATGCCGCTGCCGCTCGTCGCCACCGGGGCCGGCGTGGCCGTCGGTGCGGGGGCGGGCGTCGCCACCGGGGCCGGGATCGCCGTCGCCACCGGGGCCGGCGTGCTGGTCGGTGCCGGTGCCGGGGTGGCCACGGGGGCCGGCGTGGCCGTCGGCGTGCTGGTCGGTGCCGGAGTCGGGGTGGCCACGGGGGCCGGGATCGCCGTCGGTGCCGGGGCCGGCGTGGAGGTGACGACCGGGGTCCGCGTCGGCTCAGGCGTGGGGGTCGGGGCGAGGGCGGTCACGGTCACCGCGGTCGAGGCGAGCAGGCGCGAGCCAGTGCCCCCGCCCATGCCCCTCCCCCCGCTTCCCTTCGGCGAGGCTGCCACGGCTGCAAGCACGTGGGTGCCCGCGGTCGCGTTGGCTGGGATCACCAGGTCGACCGTGAAGCTCTTCTGGGTATCGACGTCGGCTGCAGGCATGCCGCCGGCGGATCCATCCCACAGGAGCTGGATCGATTCGTGCGGGGCGAAGTTGCTGCCGGCGACCGCGAGTGTGGCGTCGGGGACCCGGGGGCCGGACACCGTCAGCGCGGGCGTCGCGCCACCGGCGGCCGGCATCGGGCTCAGGAGGGCAGGGGCCAGCAGAATGATCGGCATACTCGCGAGGGCACCCACTACGCCCCTGCGCCAGTGCCGGCGCGGCCGCTGGCAGTGCGGAGATACGGGATCGCCGACTGGGTGCGTGATCTGATGCATAGCGCGCCGACTCCGTTCGGCAGCCCGGCGGGCTCAGGGAGTCCCGTGGCTTTGCGGCCCCGCCTCGCGACGGGTGTGCTCTTTCGCTGGACGTCGGACCGACCCCTCGTCACGGAGGTGTCGACGGGCACGCTAGGACATCTGGGAGCCGTCCACCATTCCCGCGATGGTCCTGCAGAGGGTGGCCGAAGGTCACAGGCACGCTGGGTGGCGGCAGCGGGCGCTGACCCTGCGTGCCGGCTGCGAGTCGGCCGCGGACCGCCGCCCGCCACGCGAATCCACCGGCGACGGCCGGGGTTCCCGGCGCGAAGTGGAGCCATACGGCTCCACGCGATGTGGCCAAGACGTACTGGCGGCGGGCGCCGCCGGGAGGAAAGGTTGGCATTCCGGGCGTCACGGGCGCATCGCCGTCGATCCCGGTGGCGGCATCGTACGCGAGGAGCGGGGGGAGTACGCCGTGGACATGCCTCATGCGTTTCGACGCCTTCTGGCGGTTGCCAGTTCAACTCTCATCCTGATGACAGTCGTCGCCGTCGCCCCGGTTGCGGC
>JAJYJR010000297.1 GCA_021789355.1 Chloroflexota bacterium
CAGACGCCGCAGCCCGTGCACGTCGACTCGTCCACCTGCCGGGCGCGCCGCCGGATCTCCACCGTGAAGTTGCCCACGTACCCGGAGACGCGTTCGACCTCGCTGTAGGTGAGCAGCGTGATGTTCGGGTGGGTGCCGGCCTCGACCATCCGCGGGGTCAGGATGCAGGCCGAGCAGTCCAGCGTCGGGAACGTCTTGTCGAACTGGGCCATGTGTCCGCCCAGCGACGGCTCGCGTTCCACGAGATAGACGGGGTGCCCGGCGTTGGCGAGCTCGAGCGCCGCCGAGATGCCGCCGATCCCGCCGCCCACGACCAGGGTCGCCGGGTGGATGGGGACCCGCAGCGGCTTCAGCTCCTCGTCGTGCCGGACACGCTCCACCCCACCCGCGACGATCGCCCTGGCCTTCTCGGTCGCCGCGGCCCGATCGGTGTGGACCCAGGAGTCCTGCTCGCGAATGGAGACGAGCTCGCAGAGGTACGGGTTCAGCCCGGCGTTCTCGCAGGCGGTGCGGAAGGTCCGTTCGTGCAGGTGGGGCGAGCAGGCCGCCACCACCACCCGGTTGATGTGGCGCTCCCGGATGTCTCGTTCGATGAGTTCCTGCCCCAGGCTGGAGCACATGAACCGGTAGTCCCTGGCGACCGTGACGCCACGGCTGCCCAGGTTCGCGGCGGCCCAGTCGCGGACCGCCTCGACATCGACCGTGCCGGCGATGTTGCTGCCGCAGTGGCAGACGTAGACGCCGATCCGCAGGTCGGCCCCGTGCACGGGGGTCGGGTCCGGCGGGGCCACCTTCTCGGAGCCCACCATCTCGGCGCTCACCGCGCCACCTCGTCGCGATCCGGCATCACCGGCATCGGCAATGCGGGCCCCCTGGGCCGCGCCGGCCGCCGCACCCTGGCGGGAGCCGCCTCCGGCCCCGGCTCGTCCGAGATGTGCGCCAGCGCCGGACGCGCGTCCACGACCTCGCGCCCGAAGCCGACGGCCTCCGGCGCCAGGCCGAACGCCAGCCCGATCACCTGGGTGAAGAACACGATCGGCACGTGGTAGGCGGTTCTGAAGTGGGCGTTCATCTCGCCCTGGAAGGCATCGATGTTCATCTGGCACATCGGGCAGACCGTGACCATCATGTCGGCGCCGGCCCGCTCGGCCGCGTCGACGAGGCGCCGGATCATGTCGAACGCGGTGGAGGGGCTGATCTGCGTCATGTGCCCGCCGCAGCAGTCGGTCGCCAACGGGAACTCGACGACCTCGGCCCCCAGCGCGGCGAGCAGGCGATCCAGCTCGCGCGGGTGCTCGTGGTCGGTCCAGCGCCCGTCGTAGTCCGGCCGCGGCACCATGCAGCCGAGGTACGGCGCCAGCTTCAACCCGCGCAGGGGACGGGTGACGTGGCTCCGCACGGCGTCGAGGCCCACCTCGTGAACGATCACGTCCAGGAGGTGCCGCACCTTGATCGAGTCGGGCGTGTAGTGCAGGCCGCCGGCGGCCAGGGCCTCGTTGACCCGGGCGCCGAACTCCGCGCTCTCGGCCATCGCGTGGTTGGCCTTCGACAGGTTCAGGAAGCAGGCGCTGCACGGCGCCACGAGCGTGTCGGTGCCGTTGCGCGCGCGCTCCGCGAGCGCCAGGTTGCGGGCGATCAGGGCGTACGCGGGGAGCCGGCTCAGGCCCAGGTACTCCGTTGCCCCGCAGCAGTTCCAGTCGTCGATCTGGTGCAGGTCGACCCCGAGCGGCCCCGTGATGGCGTCGAGGGAGTCGCGGTAGGAACGCGCGCTGCTGTCCATGGAGCAGCCGGGGTAGTAGATGTAGCCGCTCATGACGCGGCCTCCAGGTCCTTCGCCCGGGCCAGGATCCGCCTGAGGCCGCTCATGCCACGGATGCGCCTGGGGGGCGTGATTCGCATCCGCCCGCTGCGCAGCATGCTGATCCCCATCGGGGCCATCGCGGGCAGACGGGTGAGGTAGTGGCGCAGGTAGTGGCGCGCGGTGAGGCCTACCTCGAAGCTGCGCCCGAACGTCTCCACGTTCCAGACGAAGGCCTTCGAGAAGTCGGGTGCGGTCGAGCTCGCGTACGCGTGGCTGGCCACCGCCATGTTCTTCAGCGTGTACATCACGTCCGTGATCCGCACGTCCTGCGGGCAGCGGACGGTGCAGAAGTAGCAGGAGACGCACATCCAGGGGGTGTTGCTGGCCAGCACCGGCTCACGCATGCCCGCGCCGATCAAGGCGAACAGCGCGCGGGGAGTGTGGTCCATGTCGTCCGCCGACGGGCACGAGCCACCACAGGCACCGCACTGGATGCACCTGTCGAGTCGGCACGTCGCGCCGGTGCGCGCGATCACCTCATCGAGGAACTCGCGGCCGAGTCTCCCGATCGCGGGCTGTGCCAGCTGGACCTGGGTCACCGGCCACCTCCTGCTTGTTCTGCGCGGCAATCGTTCCGCCGGGGTCAGGGAGGGGCAAGGGGACGCAGGCGCCCTGAGATCAGGGCCAGTTGGGGGCAGAGGATAGGGATAACGGGGGGCTCCCGGGGAGCCGACCGGACAAGTCGACGGGCGGGGTCGACCGGACAAGTCGACGGGCGGGGTCGACCGGACAAGTCGACGGGCGGGGTCGGCGGGCGGGGGAGCCGCGCCGGTCCGACCAGGTCAGGCGCGCGACGCCTCCGGCATGGCGACCGGCCGGTGGCTGTCGGGGTCCCGCTCCTCGATCGCGTGATGGATCCCGTACCGATCCATCACCGCCAGGTACGGGTCGGGATCGAACGCCTCGGGCCCGAGCACGCCCTCGCCCTTCCAGGCGCCTTCCGCGAGCAACTCCATGGCGACGACCGGGTTGAAGCCCGTCTGGTACCCGACCACCTGGAGCCCGTACCGCCGCATCGTCTCGCGGGCGTCGGACGTCTGGTACAGGTAGACCTCGCGCGGACGGCCGCCCCTGGTCCCAGTCACGAGCGTGCCCACGATGGCCCGTCCGACCATCCTGTCGCCGATCGTTGCCGGATCGGGGGTGACGGCCGCCACGACGTCGCGCGGCGACACCTCCACGCCCTTGACCCGCACCTTCTCCTTGCTGTCCAGGCCGAGCGCGTGCAGCGTCTTCAGCGTCTCGATGAACTCGCTCCCGAGCGCGTACTTGAAGGTGGCCTTCCGGCAGTCGATCCAGCGCGGGACGAGCAGCACCTCCTCGTGCTCGACGTGCACGCACTCGACGGGGCCCACGCCCTCGGGGAACTCGAACATCTCCGGCTCGGCGAACGGCTCGAGGGTGTACCAGCCGCGGTCCCGCTCCCAGATGACGGGCGGATTCAGGCACTCCTCGATGGTGGTCCAGATCGAGAAGACGGTCGCGAAGGGGTAGCCCTCGATGCGAAGGTCGCCGCCGTCACGAACGTTGATCTCGTCGACCTCGTCGAAGAGATGGGTGGCCGCGTATTTCGCGAAGACGTCCGACAGGCCGGGATCCATGCCCATGCCCACGAGCGCGAGCCGGCCCCGATCGCGCCAGGCCTGGTCCCTGGCGAACTGCTCGTCGCCAAGCTTGACCCCGGTCTGGTGGTACGGATCGCCGGGATGAGGAGCCGACAGGCTCACCGCCATGTCCAGGTAGTCCACGCCGGCGTCGAACGCTCCGTCGAAGATGGGCATCACGAAGCGTGGGTCGACGGCGTTGACCACGAGATCCACGCCGTGACGTGACGCGGCGCCGGCCACCGCGGCATGATCCGAGGCGTCGATGCGCTCGGCGGTGAAGACCGGATCGCCGCCCGCGGCGGACGCCACCCGGCTCGCGCGGTCCACGTCGTAGTCGGCGACGATCATTCGCTCCAGCCAGGGTCGACCCCCACTGAGCCTGGCGATCGACTCCCCGACGGTCCCGGCTCCGACCAGCAGCACCTTCATACAGTCTCTCCTGCGCTTCGCGTGGCGCTCCGCACGTGCGTTGTTGGACGATTATCGCATGAGATTATGTGTGTCAGCTCTATTTGCTCGCACATGCCGCAATCAAGACACGAATTCCGCAGGTCCGGCAGGCAGGCCGCATGAACCGCCGGGAGGGCCGGCACGGCCCGCCACAGGAGCCCGGCCGTGCGCGCGGGGAGGCGACGTATGATCCCCGCCATGCCCGTGCTGCGGAGCCGCACAGATCCGGCCGACGCGGAGTCCCAGGCCAACCGGGCCGCGATGGAGCGGCTGGTGGCCGATCTCCGGGCGCGCCAGGCGGGCGTGGCGGAACGCGGCGCCGGCGGCGACGACGCGTCCATCGCGCGCCATCGCTCCCGGGGCAAGCTGCCGGTCCGCGAGCGCATCGACCGGCTGCTGGACCCGGGCACCGCGTTCCTCGAGTTGAGCACCTTCGCGGCGGACGGCGTCTACGACGAGCCCGTGCCATGCGCCGGGATCGTCACCGGCGTGGGGCGCATCGAGGGCACCACCTGCGTGGTGATCGCGAACGACGCCACGGTGAAGGGCGGCACCTACTACCCCCTCACCGTCAGGAAGCACCTGCGGGCGCAGGAGATCGCGCTGGAGAACCACCTGCCCTGCCTCTACCTCGTGGATTCCGGGGGCGCCTACCTCCCGTTGCAGGCGGAGGTCTTCCCGGACCGCGATCACTTCGGGCGGATCTTCTACAACCAGGCGCGCATGTCGGCGCTGGAGATCCCGCAGGTGGCGCTCGTGATGGGAAGCTGCACGGCGGGCGGCGCGTACGTGCCGGCCATGAGCGACGAGACCGTGATCGTCCGCGGCACGGGCACGATCTTCCTCGGCGGTCCCCCGCTGGTGAAGGCGGCCACCGGCGAGGACGTGTCGGCGGAGGAGCTGGGCGGCGCCGAGGTGCACGCGCGGATCAGCGGCGTGGCCGACTACGAGGCCCTGGACGACGAGCACGCGCTGGCCCTCGGTCGCTCGATCGTGGCCCATTTCTCGCGCCGGGCGCCCGACCCGCCCTGGGAACGCCTGGCACCCGAACCGCCGGCGGTCGGATCGGACGGGGGCGACGGGACCGCGGGCCTGTACGACGTGATCCCGGCCGACCTGCGGCGGGGCCGGCTCCACGCCCGCGAGGTGATCGCGCGGCTCGTCGACGGCAGCCGCCTCCACGAGTTCAAGCCGCTCTACGGCGAGACCCTGGTCTGCGGGTTCGCCCATCTCGAGGGCTACCCGGTCGCGATCCTCGCCAACGACGGCATCCTGTTCAGCGAGTCCGCGCTCAAGGGGGCCCACTTCATCGAGCTGGCCGCGCAGCGGCGCGTGCCGCTCGTGTTCCTCCAGAACATCGCGGGGTTCATGGTCGGGCGCGAGTACGAGGCGGGTGGGATCGCCAAGCACGGCGCGAAGCTGGTGACGGCGGTCGCCTGCGCCGAAGTACCCAAGTTCACCGTGCTCGTCGGGGGCAGCTTCGGCGCCGGCAACTACGCCATGGCGGGGCGCGCCTACCAGCCGCGGTTCCTGTGGTCCTGGCCCAACAGCCGGATCAGCGTGATGGGCGGGCAGCAGGCGGCCCGGGTCCTCTCGACGGTCCGCGAGGCTTCGCTGCCCGGAGGGCGGTGGCCGTCCGAGAACGAGCGAGCCGCGTTCGAGGCACCGATCCTCGACGGGTACGAGCGCGAGGGTTCGCCGTGGTACGCGACGGCACGCCTGTGGGACGACGGTGTGATCGACCCGCTCGACACGCGCCGCGTCCTGGCCCTGGGGATCGAGGCCGCGCTGCACGCCCCGATCCGGGAGACGAAGTTCGGCGTCTTCCGCATGTAGGCAGCCGCCCGGGGCTCCGGCAGTCGGTACAATCGGTCTCGCCGCGCGTGCGCTCCTCCTGGGACCCAGTGAGCGTGGCCCGTTCGCCAGAGCGCAGTCGTGTCTGCAGGTGACACATGTTGAACGCGCTGGCGGTGGCCGCTGCTCTCTGGGGGGTGCTCATGGGCATCAGCCCCCTGCTCCAGATCCGGCGGATGGTGCAGCGGCGGTCCTCCTCGGACGTGTCGATCGGATACCTGTCCGTGCTGGTGGTGGGGTTCGTCCTGTGGGCGGCATACGGCGCGTCGATCGGGAACCTCGCGCTCGTGATCCCCAACGCCGTGTCCCTGGCCGTGGGCATCGCGACGATCGTCGTCGTGCGCCACTATCGCCACGGCCCGGCAGAGGCGCCGGCCGGCTGACGCGCCGTCCCCGGCAGCGCCGCCGGCGCGGGCACCGGCACCGCTCACGACCGCTACCATGCAGCCGTGGCGCTCGCGCGTGCAACGTCCGGCCCGATCCGCGTTCTCTTCGTCGCGAACCGCGGCGAGATCGCGGCACGCATCGAGCGGACCTGCGAGCGCATGGGGATCGCGTGCGTGGTTCCCCATCGTGACGTGGACCCGGCCCTCGACCTCCTCGACGCGACGGCCGTCGTCGCGGCCGCGCTCCGTTCCGGCGCCGACGCGCTCCACCCCGGATACGGGTTCCTCGCGGAAAGTGCCGCGTTCGCCACCGCCGTGATGGATAGCAGCCTCCGCTGGGTGGGGCCGCCGCCCGAGGCCATCGGGGCCCTTGGCGACAAGGCCAGCGCGCGCCGCCGCGCGACATCACTCGGCATCCCGGTCCTTCCCGGGTACGACGGCGAGGACCAGTCGGACGACACGCTGCGGGCCGAGGCCGGCCGCGTCGGGTATCCCCTCCTGGTCAAGCCGGCCGGCGGCGGCGGCGGCAAGGGGATGCGGATCGTCCACGCGGCCGGGGAGCTGGACCACGCGCTGACCGCCGCCCGGCGCGAGGCCGGGGCCGCGTTCGGCGACGCGCGGCTGCTGCTGGAGCGCAACGTCGCACCGGCGCGACACGTGGAGATCCAGGTGCTGTTCGACGGCGCCGGCCACGGCGTCCACCTGGGCGACCGCGACTGCTCCGTGCAGCGTCGCTTCCAGAAAGTGCTCGAGGAGGCGCCCGCTCCCAGCGTCCGGCCGGCACTGCGCGAGGCACTCGGGCAGGCCGCGCTGCGGCTCGCCTCGTCGGTCGGGTACGCCTCCGCGGGCACGTGCGAGTTCCTGGTGGACGACGCGGGCGCCTGGTGGTTCCTCGAGATGAACGCGCGCCTTCAGGTGGAGCACCCGGTGACGGAGCTGGTGACGGGACGCGACCTGGTCGCCGATCAGATCCGGGCGGCGGCCGGCGAACCCCTTGGGTTCGGGC
>JAJYJR010000298.1 GCA_021789355.1 Chloroflexota bacterium
CGCCAGCAGCCCTTCGGTCACGCCCACGGGCTCGGTCCGGCCCAGGTCATCGTCCTGGGAGAACGTCTATGCCCCGCCGCCTTGAGGCGACGGATCGAGACGGCCGGCGGCCCGGACGGGCGCCGCCGGATCCCCGGCGGCGAGCGAGCCGCCGCGCGCGCTCACCCCGGGCAGGTGCGGACTGGACCGGGCCAGGCCGGCCAGCAGCGTCGCCATCGTCGCGGCGGGCGCGAGCGAGCAGGCGACCCCGAAGGCCGCTGCCGCCGGGGTCGCCTCGAGGACCCCGAAGGTCTCCGGGTCGAGCACCGCCCGGAATGCGGGACAGGCATAGCGGATCGTCTCGCCGACCTCGATGCGGTGGGTTTCCCCGTCGAACCGACCCTCCAGCTCCGTACCACCCAGCAGCAGGAAGGCGTTTGAGGCCTGGGCTTCGAACGCCCCCCGATCCAGGTAGAGTCGCGGCTTGTCCCGGTAGGGGGCGCCTGAGGTCGGGCAGGCGGTGACGCACGTCCCGCACTCGTTGCACAGGTCGGCGAGCACCGCGACCTGGTAGCGCTGCTCGACCGCGAAGGGGATTCCCCCGGCGCCCGCGAGGATTCCGCCCGCGAGGGCGAGGGCGGGCAGGTCCGCCCGCCTCGGCTTCACCTCGTACGTGAGCAGGGCCATGTTGGGGCAGACGCCGACGCACAGGCTGCACAGCTGGTCGCAGCGCAGGCAACGGGCCGCCTCGGCCTGCGCCTCCTCGGGCGTGTAGCCGAGCACCGTCTCCTCGAAGCCCGCGCGCCGATCGAGCGGCCGGCTCTCGACGGGGACGCGGTACTGCCTACGGGCGCGCCGGATCGTCAGTTCCTGGGGGTCGATCAGGATCTCGGCAGGCGCGCGCCCGGCGTCATCGATGCCGAACGCGCGGGCGATGGCCCGTGCGGCGCGCTTGCCGTCGGCCGCTGCCCGCACGATCGAGGCCGGGCCGTGGGCCGCGACGTCTCCGCCCGCGTAGACGCCCGGGATGGACGTCTCGAGCGTGTCGGCGTCGACCGCGAGATAGCCGCCGGGGGTCAGGGCGGGGAGCGCGCCGCCGAAGCAGTCGAGGGCCGCGTGCTGGCTGATGGCGAGAAGGAGCGTGTCGAGCCCGATCTCGAACTCGGACCCGGGCACATCGAACGGGGCCTTGCGGCCGGACGCGTCCCGCTCGCCACGGTATTGGGTCCGCACGCAGACGACGCCGGCGAGCCGACCCTCGCGGACGCGAAGCGACACGGGCCTGGCGCGCTCGACGATCTCGATGCCCTCCTCGCGGAGCGCGCGGATCTCCTCGCGGTCGGCCGGCATCTGGTCGACGGTCCTTCGGTAGATGAGCGAGACGCCCGTCGCACCCATGCGGAGGGCCGAGCGGGCACAGTCCATCGCCGTGTCGCCGGCGCCGACGACCCCAACGCGCCGGCCGAGCGGCGCCGGGCGCCCCCGACGCACATCGCGCAGAAACGAGATGCCGTCGACGATCCCCTCGGCGTCCTCGCCCGGCAGGCCGAGCCGCCGCCCGACCTGGGCGCCGATGGCCACGAAGATGGCCTCGAAGCCGGCGGCTCGGAGCCCCTCGATCGTGACGTCGACGCCGGCCCGCATCGAGTGGCGGATCTCCACCCCGAGGCGCTCCAGCTGCACGAGGTCCTGGTCGAGCTGCGCCTGGGGAAGCCGGTAGGCGGGGATCGCGCCGCCGACCATGCCACCGCTGTATGGCCGAGCCTCGAAGATCGTCACCTCGACGCCACGCCGGGCGAGGGCCTCGGCGGCGGCGAGCCCGGCCGGGCCGGCACCGATGATCGCTACGCGGCGGCCCGTCCGCGGCGCAGCCTCGCCGCTCGCCGCCGGGAGCGCGTGATCCATGATGAAGCGCTTGATCTGGCGGATGGCCAGCGGCTGGTCCAGGTGGCTCCGTACGCACGCGCCCTCGCACACGTGGTCGCAGACGCGGCCGAGGACGGCCGGGAGAGGATTGTCCTCGCGGACGATCCGGACGGCCTCCGCGACGTCGCCGCCCCGGACCGCCTCCATGTAGGCGGGCACCTGCTGGTCGAGGGGGCAGCTGTCGACGCACGGCGCTTCGATGCAGTCGAACCGCTCCAGCCGCCGGGTGGTCTTCGTCCGATCGGTCCGGAGCGACTCCTTGCGGTAACGCCAGTCCGAGCGGACCGCCTCCGCGTACCGGCGCAGGTTGAGGCGGGCCAGCGCCCTGACGGTCAGCTCGGCCGTGGCCGCGGAGCGGGACAGATCGAGGCCGCAGCCCGCCGCCCAGCCGCGCACCGCATCGACGGCTCGCGTGTCGGGCCCGGCCGCCCGCAGCGCGTCGACCAGCGCGCCGCACTGGGCACCGGACAACTCGATCCCGCCGTCGAGCCGTGCGGACTCGCGCAGCAGCGGAACGAGCTCGGCCAGTCCTGGCCGCGCGATGGCCGACTTGCACACGTAATCGGCCGTGTCGAGCGCATGCACCTCGTCGAACGCCGTGTCCACCTTCTCCATGTACTGGAGCAGCCGCAGGTAGCCGCCGGTCTTGAGCAGGTCCGAGGTGGCGGTCACCGTGCGCATGCCCGTGCGGAGGAGATCGGCCACGTTGAAGCAATCCGCACCACCGGCGAACGAAATCGGCAGCTCGCCGCGGAACTCCTCGGCAATCGCCGCCGCGAGGTTCGTCGTGACCGCGTGGAGCGCCCGTCCCGACAAGTACATCGTCCGATCGCGATCGAAGGCCGTCCGCCAGTTCTCGACCTCCAGCGTGTTCGACAGCTTGAGCCCGAACGTCCGGCCGTTCGCCGCCGCGACCGCGCGCAGACGACGGAACATCGGCACGGCGTCCGCCCAGGTGAGGTCGTGGCCGAACGCCTCGTCCGGGATCCGGACGTCGCGATAGCCGAGCTCGTCGTTCACGATGCGGCGCACGCGCTCGGCGCCGAGGAGGGTGGGGTTGCACTTGACGGAGGTGTGGAGACCCCGCTCCTGGAGCAGGTAGCGCGAAATCCGTTCGATCTCGCCCGGCGGGCAGCCGTGCATGGTCGAGAGGGTGATCGTGTCGGACAGCCGCGCGGGCAGGTCGATGTCGCGGACCGCGGGCTCATGCCGGGCGACGATGTCGACGTAGGCCGGGAGCCAGGCCGAGGCGTCGCCCATCGCCTCGAGGTACCACTGCACGTTCGGCTGCAGGATCCCCGCGTAGTCGTAGCCCACGCTCATGTTGAACAGCACGCCAGGCCGCTCGCCCGGCCAGCCGAACCGCCGGTGGAGGGCATGGATGAGGACCCAGGCGCGCAGGTACTCGTCGAACGACTGGCGGACCCGGAGCTCCTGCGACCACTCGACGTTGTAGCCTTCGTCCTCGACGTCGATGCAGGGCTTGTGAACCTCGATCTCGTCGAGCGTCTGCACGGTCTTGAGCTCGATGACCCGGGCTCCCACGAGCCAGGCCGCGACGATGTTCTGGGCGAGCTGCGTGTGCGGGCCGGCGGCCACCCCGAACGGCGTGTCGAGCTCGACGCCCTGCTGCTGGAGCCGGTACCTCTGGTCGCGACGCGGGACGAAGAACGCGCGCCGGGGGATGTTGAATAGCGCGTCCTTCCGGTCCAGCTCGGTGAAGACCCACTCGGTCAGCTGCTCCATCGAGATTGGGCGGAAGCCGTCGGCCATCTGGTCCCTCCCGTGGTCTTCGCAGCCGGTCAGGTCGCCACTCGGGCGGTGCCTTCAGAGGCGGGCATGGAGACGGGCCGCCTGCTCCCGGGCCCTCGCCCGGATCTCGGCGGCGTCAACGCGGGTCGGCCGCCCATCCTCCCATACCACGGCCCCCCCGACCTCGACCCGGAGGGGGCGGACCCCGGGGGTGAAGGCAAGGTGCCAGGGGTCCATCGGGTCATAGGACCAGGTGACCCGGTCGTCCCGCGCCTCCGGCACGACGTCCCAGCCTGTCCCCAACCAGCCCCAGGCCGCCGCCGGCGAGGCCGTCACGTCGACGGATCGCTGGAGCGCATAGGCCAGCCGGAACGTCTCGATCATGTCCGCGCCGATGCCGTCGGTGCCGAGCGCCACCGGGTTCGTGAACCGGGCCGGACGGGCGTAGCCGACCGCGTTGTTGAGATTGGAGAACGGGTTGTGGAGGATCGTCCCGGCGAGGCCGTGGTCGGTGGGCAGGTGGACGCCGTGCGCAAGGAGCCAGCGATCGTTGGCGTGGCGGCGGAGCCGACCGGGCGCCGCCGCATCCTCCGGCCCCTCGCAGACGTGGACGTGCACGCCGACGCCGTATTCGTTCGCCAGAGCCGCCGCCGACTCCAGCGTCCCGTCGCCGCACGTGAACGCCGCGTGGATGCCCACGAGGCCTCGCCCGCCCCCCGCCAGGAACCGCCGGTTCTCCGCGAGGCCGCGCATCGCCCCGTCCGGCCCGTGTCGCTCGGTGACCCCGTACGCGCACACGACCCGAACGCCGACCTCGGCGCAGGCGTCCGCGATGACCGAGAGCGAGCCCTCGATGGCGTTGGGCGATTCGTGGTGATCGACGATCGCGGTGGTGCCCGCCTCGAGTGCCTCGAGGGCCGCGAGCCTGGCCGACCAGGCGATCATCTCGAGGTCGAGGGCGCAGTCGAGCCGCCACCAGATCTGCTCGAGGATCTCCCGGAAGGTGTGGGGCGTCATCGGCGGCGGCGGCATTCCCCGGGCGAGCGCCGAGTAGATGTGGTGGTGTGCGCACACCAGGCCCGGCGTGACGCGGGCAGCCGGATCAGCCATGACGCCAACGCTCCCCTGTTCCCTTCCGGGCCCGACTTCCCGCCCCGGAGCGAGCGGGGCGTCTCCACGCGCTCGTGCCCGCCCGTCGCGGCCGGAGTGCCGCGACCGCGGCAGGGACGGACCGCGCCGAGGGCGCCGGACCAGCCGGCGCCGGTCATCGGACCTTGCGAGTCTTGTCGCACGGCCGGCGACGGGGCCCAAGTGCCATTGCGCCCCTTGTGGGGGCGCCCGCCGGCCGCCGCACGAACGTGGCGTCAGGCCCGGGACCTGGCGGCCGCTGGTCGCCGCTGCCCGGAGCGTCCAGTCCCCCGGACAGGGACGGATGGCCGTCTTCGGGGACCCCACGGGCGCCTTCATCTCCGCCTGGCAGCCGGGTGCCATGGCCGGGTTCGAGGCGACAGGGCCGGATGCGTTCGTCTGGGTGGAGCTCAACGCACGGGAGGCCGATCGGGCGATCGCGTTCTATCAAGCCGTGTTCGGCTGGACCGCGAAATCCAACGACATGGGGGTGGGCAACCCGCCGTACATCGAGTTCCAGCTCGACGGCGAGAGCATCGCCGGCGGCATGGAGATGATGCCAACGGTGCCCGCGGAGGTCCCGAGCTACTGGATCGCCTACTTCGGCGTGCGCGACGTGGACGCCGCCTTCGCCAAGGCCGTCGAGCTGGGGCACGCGAACTCGTCGCCCCAATGAACTTCCCCGGCGGCCGTTTCGCTGTTGTCGCGGATCCGCAGGGCGCGGCCTTCGGGCTGCTGAGCCTGCCGTCGCAGTAGGTTCGGCCACGGCGGACTCCGGATGTGCGCAACGCGCTGGCGTGTCGAGAGGCGGACGACTTGCTCAGCGCCGTCCCCAGACCCTGCCGGTCGGCCGGGCAATGCGGGAAGAGAGGACGTCGAGATCGCGGCGGTGAGCGCGTCCCGGGGTGGGGTCGCCCGTGACCCGACCGAAGGGCTATGCCGGGTCGGACGCCGGCTGCGCACGTCCCGGCCCGAAGCCCATGACGAACAGGCCCATTGCGCTCATGAACAGGCCGAGCCCGACCGCCGTCAGGTAAAGCGCCTGCCCCTGGTCGGGGAAGAAGCCCAGCACCACGAGGGTGGAATGGCTGGCGAGGAAGGATTCGAACCTGGTGGGCGGGAGCCGCCCAGATCACGCTCCCTCCACGGTCAGTCCCATCGCGCGCGCGGCGTCGGCCTGGCGGCGGTCGAAGGTCAGCATCACCAGCGGCCGGGGTAGGCGGTCGGCCGCGGCGAGGTGCAGGGCGTCGAGCGTCCGGATCTCGTACTGGCAGCCGAGCTCGGCGGCTCGCTCGAGGCAGGCCGGGTCGATCGGCACCACGTGACAGCGCTCCCAGTCGTCGCGAAGGCTCGCCGTCGCCGTCGTGTCCTCCCCGGCACCGAAACCCAGGCGGCAGAGGGTGATCTCCGCTTCGGTTCGAGCCAGCGCAGAGACCACCCACTCGGGGTCTTCACTCATCCGCCGGATGACCAGCGTCGTGCCGTCTTCGTCGACATACCGCTTGATGAGCGCCGAGGTGTCGAGGAACAGCATCAGCGCTCGCGCAGTCCGATGAGAACGTCCGCGCTCGATCGCCCCGACGGAGCGGGCGCCGGGTTCGGCGGAGACGGAGGCGTACGGACGGGGGCAGCCACCACGGCACCCGTCGCGATCAGCTCGTCGAGGCTGGCCGCCCGGCCCGCGGCGCTGACCGGCCCGATCTCCGCCGCCGGTACGCCATCGACCGTGATGATCAATCGCTCGCCCGCGCGCGCTCGCCGCACCACTCGGCTCGCCTGGTTCCGGAGCTCCCGGACCGGTATCCGCTGCATCGGCGCACTGTAGCACATGGACTACGCGCAGCGCTTCTCTCACGGCTGTTGCGGGAGGTCCGCGAGTCACGGCGCAGCGGTCTCGCCCGGGCCAGCTTGGTACCGGCGGGTTGTTCGCGGGAAGCGGCCGGGCGGGGACGCAATGCCCCGTGTTCTGGCGCGGATCTCAGCGGCTGCGATGTGGTCGTCGCGGTCCGCGCATCCTGCCGGCGCAGCCCATCACCTCGGCCGCCATCGTCCGTGGCGCCATCGGGGTGCGGCACCGGCGCGCGCTCGAGGGCCTCAAGGCGCTCGAGGCGGCGGGCGGGATGCGTCGGATCTCCGAGACCGCCTGGGACCAGCAGTACGCCGCCGACGAGCTCTTCGAGCTGCTCGAGCGGTACGAGGAGTCGATCACCTCGGGCCGTTAGCCCGGATCCACCGAAACGCGGCCAGCCGGGGATCGGGGACGCCGAACCCCGTGCTCCGTGGGCGGTTGCCGGGCTGGCGGGGTGGTCGAGCGGGCGAGCAGGGTCTCTCTGACGGAGCGATCGGG
>JAJYJR010000299.1 GCA_021789355.1 Chloroflexota bacterium
CCGCTGACCTGGATCAGCGGCCCGTCCGCCACCAGCGACATCGAGCTCAACCGGATCGAGGGCGTCCACGGTCCCCGGACGCTCGACGTCGTGATCATCGAGCCTCCGGCGCAGGGCTGATCTCGACAACAGCCGTTCGGCCGCCAGGTGATCGAGCGCCCTCGCGAGTGCCGCCTCCTCGGCGGGCGCCAGGCGATCCTCCAGGATCGGGATGGACAAGGGCCCGGCGTCAGCCGGCCGAGGGCGCGGATCCGTTACGCGATCTCGTCGACGACATCGCGTGACTCCAGGTAGGATGGGTCGCGACCTGGTCGATGCGGTCGGTGATGGTGACGAGCCCCGCCAGGGGCCGCACCATGTCGAGCGGCCACGCGTCCCCCAGGAGGGACGTCGCCGACACGTTCTGCACCAGCCCCTTGCGGACCGCGTCGAGCACGTAGGTGGCCGGCGAGAAGCGCGACACCACCTGCATCCAGCCCGGCAGGATGTCCACGCTGTAGTAGACCCCACTGACCAGCAGCAGCAGCAGCAGCGACCGCGCGGCCGCGCCATCGCGTCCCAGGCGATGACCAAACCGAACCGACTGTGTGGGGGATCGCGCAAAACGCAAGTCCGACCGCCTCGCGTCCGGCGTCGGCGCGACGTCAGCGAGCGACTCCGCCAACGGCCCCGGGACGAGAGGGGGGATGACTCCCCGCCGCCCCTCCCCTCACCCTGCAGGAGCAGCTTGGGGTGGACAATGGACTCGCCAGCACAACCCGCGAGCCTGGCCCCGGTCCGGAACGGGTGAGCGCTGCTCCGGTCCCCCGAGCGCCAACCGCCACTCGCCCGACCCGCAGAGCGCGCTTGTGCCCTCGAACTCGTCAGCGCGACAAGCCGCGCAGGCCATTGACGTCCCGCACCGTGAGGCGGCGCCGGGTAACCCGCACGAGCCCGCGTTGCTCGAGCTCCGCGAGCGCCTTGTTGGCCGCCTCGCGCGACGAGCCCACCCAGCCCGCCAGCTCGCGCTGGGAGATCGGCAGGTCGATGGCGGTGCCGTCCTCGGACGGCTGGCCGTACTCCTTGGCGAGCTCGTCGAGGCGGCGCGCGACGCGACCGAGCACGTCACGGGCGGTGTAGTCGCCCCGCGTGCGGTCGGCATCCCGGAGGCGCCCGACGATCGAGCGGAGGAGCGCGAGCGCGGCGCCGGGATCGCCTGCGAGCGCCTCGACGAAGCGTTCGGCCGGCACGACGAGTGCCTCGCCGGGCTCCACCACCGTGACGGACGCGTTGTGCGGCTCGCCGTCGATCGCCGAGAGCTCGCCCAGGACCTCGCCCGCGCCGCGGTACCCGAGGACCGTCTCCTGGCCCTCCTCCGATACCGTCGAGACCTTCACGCGCCCCGAAAGGAGCAGGACGACGCGCTCCGACGCGTCACCCTCCGACAGGAGGGTGACGCCGCGCCGAAGGGTCACGCGCCGACCGCCGCGGAACGCGGACGCGAGCGGCCCGAGCGCCTCCTCGGGCTGGTCCACGGGCGCCGTCGGCGGCAACTGCCTCACGCCCGCGAGCATAGGTCGACCGCACGTTCGCGCGACAGGGCCGAAGGGGATGGCACGCGCAGCCCGCCCGAGTGTGACGAAGGACCGCTGCGGGGGTGATCCGCCCCCTCGTCCCGGCGCGCGTCCGGCGGCACGCTGAGGCCCTTGAAATCGATGCGCACAGGGATGGGGGAGCACGAGATGGATCCCACGATCGCCAGGCAGCTGGTCGAGCTGCACCTCCAGGAGCTGTGGGCAGAAGCCGCGGCCGAGCGGTTCGCTCGCGCGGCCCGTCAGGCTGACTGTCCGCCGGTCGCCACGCGCCGGAGCCCCCTGGCGGCGCTCCGCATCCTCGTCGCCGCGCGGGTTCGCCACGCCGCGCGCGAGGCGCACCCGGCCGGCTCGGTCGGACGCTAGCCGCAAGCGGGAGCTGAAGGGAGACGAGATGTGCGCACACGCCCGCCGGGGCCGGGGAGTGCTCGCGTGGACTGTGCTTCCGCTCGTCGTGCTACTCGTCGCCTGCGGGAGCGCGACGACGATCAGCGCACCCCCGGAGCGGACGGCCCCACCGGCGGATGCTCCGATCGTGCAGGTGCCCTTCCGGCGGCGCCCGTGCCGCGGTTCGTCACGTCCGATGGCTGCGAGCCCTGCGCAGTGGGCCGACAGGTGCTGCAGGAAGAGCTCGGGGCCAGGGCCTGGACGGGCGCCCGTCCGGTCCGGCTTCAGGTTGTCGAGGCGACTGCCCAGCCCGACCTCCTGACCCGGTACGGGGGGCGCCTGCCCGTCCCCGTGGTCGGCGACGCGGTGCTCACGGCCGCCACGGACCGCGTGCGGGCCCATGCGTTCCTTGCCACGTGCCTGGACAACGGACTCGCGTAGACGGACAGGGGCACTTGAAGGGCCGTTGCATGGCCAGGCTACGCGGCATCGGGCCCCGCGTTCGCCCAGGGGCCCACGCATGCTCGCAGGTCACGCCGGCGCCTACCGACCGAAGGCGGCATTCTCTGTCGCGGCGAGCGCCGCGTCGACCTCCGCGATCCGGGGTGTCGCCCGCAGACCTTCCCAGATCACGCGTGCCTCCCGGAGGCGCGCGACACCCTCGTCGATCTCGCCGAGCGCGATCAGGCAGCGGCCGAGCCCGGCGAGAGCATAGGCGTGCTCAGGCACGACGCCCAGCTGGGTGAACCGCTCCACAGCGTCCGCGAACCCGGCGTGGGCGGTCTCAACGTCACCCTCCGCCTCGGCGAGCCCGGCACAAGCGGCGATGGTGCGCGCGCAGTCCAAGGGGTTGCGGGGTGCCCCCCGGTCCAGCGCCCGGCTTGCGAGGTCCGGGGCCCCCGCTCGCAGGCAGGCACGCACGACGCCGACGAGATCGTCCATTTCGCCGGCTGCAGTGCGCTCGATGGCGTCACCGAGGATCCGCACGGCCTCCTCGCGGTCGCCCCTGGCGAGGGCTGCCTCCGCTACCGCGGGTGCCACGGACGTCGCCCGTGCCCTGGCGCGAACCACGGCCGTATAGAGGCCGCCGAGAGGCGCGACGGGCTCCCCGCGCTCGAGGTGAACGAGGGCCGCCGCCTGCGCGCCGACCCAAAGAGCATCGATGTACCCTCGCTCGGACCCCCACGCCTGGGTGACGTCGGCCTCCGCGAGCGCTCGGTCCCAATCACCAGCGTAGAAGAGGGCGAGGCACCGGTCGACCTGGGACACAACTCGCGGGATGCCGCGCACCTCACAGAAGGACGCCTCCTCGTCCGCGACCCGGAGCTCACCGGGCGGCCCCGCGAGGTACCCCGTGCCGGTGGCGAGGTTCAGGAACGCAACCACCGCGGCTCGAACATCGCCCTCGCCCTCGGCCTGCGCAATCGCACCCCGCAGATCCGTCTCGCCCTGGGCATCCCCCGCGTGCAGTCTCGCGCGCCCGCGGGCGCAGAGGGCGCGATACGGCGCGGGCAGGCCGAGCCGTGCCGCGTGCGCCAGCGCCGCGTCGGCGACGGCGACCCCTTCGGCATTGTGATCCGACACGGCGACAGCCACCGCCTGCTCGGCCAGGACGGCGACGAGGCCTGGACCTGGATGTGCCTCGAGCGTGCGCCGTGCCTCGGCAAGGAGGGCCGCCGCCCGCTGCCCGTCGCCCGCGTTGCCGACCGCCACCGACAGAGGCACAGCCAGCTCCGCGGCTGCCACCCTGTCCCCCCGCGCCTCCAGCAGCCCCGCAGCCTCCTCGAGATAGGGGACGGCCGCCCGGTGCTCGAACACCGCATTCAGCGCCCGCCCCAGTCGCCCCAGCACGTCGGGCCGG
The DNA here is from genome assembly GCA_021789355.1 of Chloroflexota bacterium. Next base: position 3,820 of record JAJYJR010000299.1, read on the forward strand.
CGCGGGTCATCCGGACCGAGCAGTTCGAGCGCGCGGCGCAGGTCTGCCGGGGCCCCAGCCGGCTGCGTGCGCAGGGCGTGGTCGGCAGCGCCCAGGAGGGCCGTGACGAGGTCAGCTCGGATGGCTGCGAGGTCGGGGGCGTGCACCGTCTCGGCGAGGGCGAGGGCGCGCCCGAGATGCCCCACCACGAGCTCGGCGTCGGGCCCGAGGGGCTCGCCGGCGTGGCGTCCGCTGATCCAGGCCGCGGCGGCGCGGTGTCTGGCGAGCCGCGCGGCGCGGGGCAGGGCGCCGTAGGCGACGTCGCGCACGAGCGCGTGCACGAAGGCGAACTCCTGCTCGCCGGCCAGGGTGGCCCGGAAGACCGGGCGCACGAGCTCGCGGCGGGCGAGCTCGGCGAGGAGGGCCTCGAGCTCGTGGGGTGCCCGCGCGGACAGGGCGGCCAGGCTGCCCGCCCAGAACGTCCGTCCGACCACCGCGGCGTCGAGGAGGACGCTCTTGGCCTCCGCGGGGAGGGCGTCGAGGCGGGCGGCGAGGAGCGCGGCCACCGACGCCGGCACGGCGTCGGGGTCGAGCGCCGCGCCCTGCCGGTCGCGCAGCATGGCCGCCAGCTGCTCGGCATAGAGGGGGGAGCCCCCGGCGCGGGCGAGCACCGTCGCGAGGAGCCCGGCGTCGGCGCCCGGCAGGTCCGCCCGAAGCAGCGCGCGCATGTCGGGCTCGTCGAGCGCGGAGAGCGAGAGGACCGTGCTGCGCCGGCTGCGGGCGAGCCAGGCGGGATGGCGCTCCTCGAGCTCGGGGCGGGCGGTGACGAGGAGGAGGAGGGGCAGCCCGGCCGTCCGCTCGCAGACGTGCTCGAGGAAGGCGACGAAGGGCGCCTCGGCCCAGTGGAGGTCCTCCACCACGAGGACCGCCGGACCTTGGCGGGCGATCCCCTCCAGGAACCGGCGCCAGGCCGTGAAGGCCTCCTCCGCCTGGGGCGGCGCGGCCCCGACCCGCAGGCCGGCGAGGGGTCCCACGCGCTCGCGGATCCAGGCCCGCAGCGCGGGGTCGGGCTCCTGGAGGACCGCCTCGAGCCGGTCCGCGATCGTCGCCTGGTCGTCGCCGTCCTGGATCCCCGCGTGCGCCCGCACGAGGTCCGACAGGGCGGCGAAGCCGGCCCCCTCGCCGTAGGGGCGGCAGCGCCCGACGCGCCAGCGCACGAGCTCGGACCGCGCGTCGAGGTGCCGCCCGAGCTCGCGCACGAGGCGGCTCTTGCCCAAGCCCGGCTCGCCCATGAGCGTGACAACCTCGAGCGACGGGGTCGAGCGGGCGCGGTCGAAGAGGCGCACGAGCGTGGCCAGCTCGAGCGCGTGCCCGACGAAGGGGCTCGTCTCGGGGCCCGCCGGCTCGAGGCGCGCCAGCGGGGCGAGCGGGCGCCAGCGGGCGAGGGGCTCGTGCTTCCCCTTGGCCTCGAGCGGGGGCAGCTCCTCCCAGGCGAAGAGGTGCGCGGTGGCGGCATAGGTCGCCTCGCCCACCACGATCCCGTCGAGGGGCGCCGCCGCCTGGAGGCGCGCCGCCGTGTTCACCGCGTCCCCCGTCACCGCGTCCTCCCCGCCCCCTGGGGCGAAGAGCACCGGCCCGGTGTTCAGCCCGAGGCGCACGTGCAGCTCGAGCTCGAGGGCGGGCACCCGCTCGGCGATGCGCAGCGCCGCGCGCACGGCGCGCTCGGGATCGTCCTCGTGGGCCGCCGGGGCCCCGAAGAGGGCGAGCACCCCGTCGCCGAGGTGGCGCGCCACGGTCCCCCCGTGGCGGGTCACCTCGCTCGTGAGGACCTCGTAGTACGGGAGGAGGAAGGCCCGCACGTCCTCGGGGTCGGCCCCGTCGGCCCGGGCGGTGAACCCCGCCAGGTCGGCGAAGAGACACGTGAGCGTCTTGCGCTCCGCGCGCGGCGCGTCGTCGGGGGCCAGCGCTGTGCCGCACGCCATGCAGAAGCGCGCCGCCGCGGGGCTCGGGCTGCCGCACGCGGGACAGGTGACCACGCCCGCGAGCATAGGCAGCGGACCGGGCGGGATGACAGGGCCAAACGGGGTGGCGAGGCCGAGTTGCCCGGGCAGCGGCAGTGCCGGGCGCGCGCAACTCGAACGACGTGTGCCGTCGGAGCGAGTGTGACCAAGTACCAGGTCGGAGGTGATCGGCCTCCTCGCAGCCGAGGAGTGCGCGGACGACCCTGTTGCCATCGATGGAGCAGCGGGAGTCGAGGGAGGCCCTGCAATGGGATCGGGAGCCGACACACGCACGAAGGACGCGGCGCATGCCCGGCGCCGACGCGCGCGCCGCCTGGCCGTCCTGCCGGCCGTGCTCGCAGGCACGTTGGTCCTGGGGACCTGGGGCGGGGTCCTGGCCCCGGCGTCGCTCGGCTTGCCCGCGCTCGCCGCGATCCGGCCGCCGGCGCCGACGTCGGGCGCGACCCGCACGCTGCCACCCGGGGCCGGGCTGGCCGGCGGGTTCCCGGTCCAGGTTCCCGTCGTGGTCGAGACAGACGACGCCACCGGCGACGTCGCGTGGCATCCGGCCGGCTCGGCGATCCGTCCGCCGGCCTCGCCGCCGGCGATCGACATCACCCACCTCGCTGCCTGGAGCGCGCGCGGTGCCCTCCATGTCGAGGTGACCCTCGCCGGTCGCGCGCCCGTCCCGGGCGACCCCGCAACCCTGGTGCGCCTCTCCGTGGGTCACGCGGGGTCGTGGCGCGAGGCGCCCGTGTGCACGTCGGCAGCGCTGTGCGCTGCGCCTGCCGACACCCTGCCTTTCACCTGGAGCGTGACCCAGCGGGCCGGCGGCTGGGAGGTCGAATACGCGCTCCCGTGGTCCGAGATCGCCTGGCGCCTCGGTGCGGTGTCCCAGTCCCGGGACGGCTACGAGGTCCTGGTCAGCGCGAGTGCGATCGGGCTGGACGCCGTCTGGGTCGACCGGGCACCTGAGGACCACGCCCTCACTGTCATGCCCGGCTCACCGGCGACGACGTTGCAGGAGGCGTAGGCACGACCGCCGCGGCGAGCCGGCGGCGGGGCCCTGCCCGGCAAGCGATGTCATGCGGCGCCCGCCGCGCGGCGTTGAGAAGGGGCGACTGCCGGGACGACTGCTGCGTCGGAGGCACGCCACGAGTTCTCGCACGTCGGTCGTCACCCCACGCGCTTGAGTCGGCCCGTGCGCTTGGCGTACCGCTCGGCGCGCGCGAACACCCACAGTCCGAGAGGCACGAGGACCACGCCCATCACGACGAGCGGCCACGCGTCCCCCAGGAGGGATG
>JAJYJR010000300.1 GCA_021789355.1 Chloroflexota bacterium
GGAGTCCCGGGTCCTCGCGGCTTTCGACGAGCAGGCTCACCGCGTTGTCGCGCAGGAGACGGTCGGTGAGCCAGGGGATCTCCGGCTGCCGCAGAAGCAGTTCGCCGAGCAGGTCTGGGCCTCCGAGCGCCCGTCGACGTCGTGCGTCGATCAGACCGTAGATCAGCTCGTGGAGGGACGCGACGGCCCGCCGCCGCCGGACGGCTCGACGCGTCGGCAGCCAGTCGGGTTGCAGGTAGAGGAGCAGGGAGTCGACCCGATCCTGGAAGTCGGCGTCCGTCACCGCAAGCGCAGCGGCCACTCGGTCGACGTCGGCGTCGGTCACGTCCGCCCCGAAGATGACGCGTCCGCTGATCCGCTGCGACAGCCGCATCGTCTCGCGGAGCGTCTCGATCACGCTTCCCGGCGCCCAGCGCGCGATGGTCGCCGTCATCTCCTCGACAATCACCGGCAGATGCGCCGCCGTGCGCTCGAGGCGTAAGAACGGCTCCAGGAGGGCACGCTGGCGCGACCAGGTCTCGCCCTCGGCGGTGAAGACCGAGTCGCCGATGACGGAGCGGGCGGCGTGCCGGATGACGGGCGCCTTCCGGAACGACGTCGCCTCGTGCACGAGCACGTCCTCGGCGGCCTCCGGGCTCGTGAGCAGGAGGACCGGAATCGGCCCGAACCTCAGGCGAACTGCCTCCCCGTACGCTGCGGACCACCGGCGGAACGCCCCGAGGGGGTCGGCGACGTACGCGGGCTGGTGGCCGAGCAGTCGGTCCCCGGTCGGAGGCGCGGGGATCTGTCGCACGCCACGGGTTGCCGGCTGACGTGACGGGTCGGCTCCTCGGAGCGGTGGCACTCGGATGCACCCTCCTCGAACGGGGTCCATCCTCGAACACCTGTCGCACCGTCGTCAAGGAACAACACGCCTTGCGGCCCGGAACACGACGCCGTCGTGAGGACGGCATGGTCCGCCCACGAGGAGGCGGCCACGTGAGCGCCTGGAGGCGAGCTGGACGCGGCGGCGCGAGACGAGACGCCTGGATGCAGCCCTGCGAGTCCGCTGACGCTGCGTGTCGGATCATCCATGACCGTCGAAGCTCGATGCCGATCGGCCGTCGAACGACGGACCACCACCGGGCTCCCTTGTTGCGGTCCTGACCCGTTGTTGTGGCATCCCCGCTCGAAGGTTGGTGGTGGCTGCGGGATCGGTCATCGAATGTTGGCTGCCCGTCCCTTACGTACCCGGCGGGGGTCCCGACGCTCAGCCACGTGCTAGAGCCCGCTGGGAAGGATGCCGAGCTCGCCGAGCCGCAGGGGGAGCGCCGCCATCTCGCCGGACGCCTGCGCCACGGCGACGGTGTTCATGACGAGCCGCTTGGCTTTCGCGGGCTCGCGAGGGTACATCGCCAGCACGGCGACCTCCCCGTCGGCGGCGAGCGCGGTCGGGGGTCCGTGGTGGTCCGGGTGGTGTATCGGGGCACCGCCCTGCCGGATGGCCCTTGACGACGACGACGGACCCCATGAGACGCTCCGCCCTTCACGCGGGGGCGATGACGCGCGGTCCAGATACGTGCCGCCGGGACCGCGCCGAGCCACTGGCGAGACCGACCCGCGAGAGGGGCGTCCCGGGAGGTTCTGACGACGCGGCCCGCGCTCATCCTCGCCGTCGCTCTGCTGCTCGTCTCCGCGACAGCCGTCCTCGCTGCGCCACCGACGGTGAGCGTCGTCGGGGCCTACAGTTACTCGTTCCTTGGTGGCACAAGCGACGTGACGATCGACGCTCACGGCATCAAGCCAACGGGCGGGACCTTCACGTTCAAACGGGATAGGGTCCTCGCGATGACTGGCGACGTCACGTGCATCGCGGTCGATGGTCCGATGCCTGGGTCGCGGGTCCGACCACGTTCTCGAGTCGGGGTGACGCGTACTGGGCGATCCGCGTGCACGACGGCGGGCAGACTGGCGACCTAGCGATCACGGTCAGCGGCAAGAAGGACGCCTTGCAGAACTGCGAGTCGTTCAACCATGGCGCCGACCATTACATGCTGCCCGTTACCGGCGGCTTGACCGTTACCCGCTAGCCCTCGGCCGGGTTCACTCGTCGAGCTCGCGACCTCGGACGACCGGATCGCGTTCTCTCGCATCGTCGCCGCGTGCCACTCCGACATGGGTTCGCGGGTTGCCTTCGTCGGGTCCGGCGGCGCCCAGGACACGGCAGACGACGCAGTCCCGTCGGCCTGGTCGATCGCCTTCGGCGTGGTCGATCGCTCGAGGTCGAGCGCGGCGCGTGGACGTCGGTGCCGCAGGGCGGGGTCGTCCCGTCCGCGGAAGCCCACCAGGTGCTCGGATACGACGAGACCGCCGACCGGCTCGTGCCCTGGGACGGCTTCGGCTCGCCCGACCCGATGGTGAGCGTGACGAGCCTCACGTGTTCAGCCCACGAAAGCGCGACCCGCTCGCCTCGCTCTCCTGTGTTCTCGGCAAGGACGCCGGCCGAGTACGTGCGGCAAAGCCGCACGACTACGGGCGCGGGCAGCTCCGGACGTAGTCGAGCACGTCACTGAACCTCGCCGTGGCCAGGCCGACGACCGTGTCCGCCGCGCCGTAGTAGAGGTCCAGCCGATCGGCGGCGGGATCCACCAGGATCCCCGAGGGGAACACGACCTGCGGGACGTCTCCCGATCGCTCGTACGCCGCCTGCGGCCCGAAGACCCATTCGTCGCTGCGGCGCAGGACCACCGTCGGATCGTCCAGGTCGAGCAGCGCGAGGCCCATCCGGTAGATCGGGCCGGCCGCCGTCGCGTGGACGCCGTGGTAGAGAATGAGCCAGCCCTCCGCCGTTTCGACCGGTGGCGGCCCGAGACCGATCTTCCCGGCGTCCCACCACGCACCGTCCCGGGCCTCGAGCAGGAGCCGGTGGTCCGCCCAGTGGCGCAGGTCCGGCGAGAACGAGATCCACATGTGGGCTCCGCCGCGGACCGGCGAGGGGCGGTGGATCATGGCCCAGCGGCCCCCGAAGCGGCGGGGGAAGAGCGCGGCGTCTTTGTCCTCGGGCGTCATGACGGGCCCGATCCGGTCCACCTCGCGGAAGTCGCGCGTGGTCGCGAGCGCGACGAGGGGTCCCCGGCTGCTGTACGCCGTATAGGCGATGACCCACGTCCCCTCGTCGGCCAGCCAGGTGAGGCGGGGGTCCTCGCAGCCCCAGACCTCCTCCGGCGCGCGCTCCGGCTCCGACCGGAGGAGCGGTGCCGCGTCGAACCGCCAGCCGGAGACGCCGTCAGTGCTGCGCGCGACGTGGAGCTGCGAGATGCCGCGCATGTCCTCCACGCGCACGAGCAGCACCGTCTCCCCGTCCACGCGCGCCGCGCCGGGGTTGAAGACGGCGTTGGCCGGATACGGCACGTCGGCCGCCGTAAGGATGGGGTTGGTCGGGTTGCGGCGGAACAGGGCTTCGCGGACGCTCACCATGAGGCCCTCGCCGGGATCGGGCCCAGGCGGGGGGGACGGCGGCGATCGGCGTGGGCGGATCGCGGTGCCGGCACCGGCGCCGGGGTCGGCCTCGCCCGCGCGAGGTCGCTCAGTGCTCGCATCCGCTCGGTGGCCATCAGCCACATCAGCGTCGACTCCGCGCCCTGGTTCGCGTTCACGCCGTCGGGGATCAGGCCGTCGTGGCAACCGCCCCGCCCGGGGTCCGCCACCAGCGCCCCGATGTCGTTGTCCCCGAGGAACCAGGCGTAGGCACGCTCGGCGGCCTCCCGGTATCGCTCGCGACCGGTGGTGCGGTAGGCGGCGTCGGCCGCCAGGAGCAGCGACGTTGTCTCGATCGGCTGCTGATCGAAGCGGGCACGCGCGCCGTCGCGCGGCCACCAGCCATGGCAACCGACGGGCGAGATGCGGCCGTCGGGAAGGGTCTGGACGGCCAGCAGCCAGTCCAGGACCCGGAGCCCGGTCCGGGCCGCGTCGGCATCGGCCAGCCGCGAACCGGCGACGATCAGCGCCTGCGCCGGCAGCCCGTTCTCGTACGTCAGCGAAGTCTCGGGCCAGGGCCACTCGCGGACGTACCCGCGTGCCTCGAAGGAGCGCCGCAGGGCGGCGGTGAGCCGGCGGTATGCCGCGGGCAGCGAACTGCCGAGACCCCCGCCCCGCGTCGCCGCGTCGCAGCCCAGCATCGACGACGCGCGCGCGCGATTGGCGGTCAGCTCCAGCGCGGCCGGGAGGGCCCGGGCGAACATCGCGCGGGCCTCCTGCCGCATCGCGGGCTCCCCGGCTCGCCGGATCGCCTCCCCCAGCGCAAACACCGCGCGCCCGTGGGCATCCTCCGAGCCGATCTCGTCGACCCACGATCCGTCCGCGCGACGCAGGTTCCGGACCCGCCCCTGGCCGGCGTCCAGCGCGTCGGACAGGAACTGCAGCGAGCGGCGCGCGCTGGACGCCACGGCCTCCCAGCCGAGGACGCGGGCCTGGAGCAGGTCCACCACCAGGGCGCGCGCGACGTCATCCGTGCTGTAGCCGTGGGCCGGATCGGGCACGGTGCCCCGGGCATGCTGGAGGATCCCGAACTCGCCCGTGAGGGCTTCGAGGTGCTCGCGATGCGGTGGATGCACGGGATGCACGGGACCTGCGCCGGCGGTCTCAGGCATCGAGCACCCGCGACGGGAGCGCGCGCAGCAGCGCGTGCGGGAGCCGTCCGGCGCCCCGGTCGACTCGGGCGTGGCCCGGTCGGGCGACCCGGTCGAACAGCGCCCGGTAGGCCGCGCCCACCTCGGGCCAGACCATGTGCCGCCCGAAGCGATGCGCCCGGGCACCCATCTGCTCGCGGTGCAGCGGGTCGGCGAGCAGTTCCACGAGCGCGCCGGCGAGCGCCGGCGGGGAAGCCGGCGGGACCAGGGTCCCGCGCTCGTCCGCCAGCAGCTCGACCGCGTACTCGTAGGGGGTCGACACCACCGCCTTGCCGGCGCCGACCGCGTAGGACAGCGTGCCCGAGACGATCTGCTCGAGGTTCGGGTACGGCGTGACGAACACGTCGGCCGCCTGCAGCCAGCGCCCGAGCTCCGTCTGCGTCACGAATCGGTCCACGAACCGCACGTGGTCGCCCACGCCCAGCTCGGCGGCGCGCGCCACCAGGCCGTCCCGGTACGCCTCACCCTCACGTCGCAGCAGCTCGGGGTGCGTGGCACCCAGGATCACGTACAGGGCGTTCGGGATCGCGTCCACGACCGCCGGCATGGCGGCGATGGCGAGTTCATACCCTTTTCCGGGCCCGATCAGCCCGAAGCTCAGGATGACGGCGCGCCCTGCGAGGCCGAGGCCCGGCTTCACCAGTTCGGGGTCCACGCGCGGAAGATCCGGCACGCCGTGCGGGATGACGCTGATCCGCATGGGGCTGACGCCGTACACGCGCGCCAGGAGCGTGGCCGCGGCCTGCGACATGACCACCACGCCGTCCACCGCGGCGCAGAGTCCGGCCAGGATGCGGTGCTGCGAGGGGGTGGGCGTCCGCCGGACCGTGTGCAGCGTGGCCACGGCCGGCACCGACAGGGCGCGGACGAAGTCGAGCACGTACTCGCCGTCGGCGCCGCCCCAGATGCCATACTCGTGCTGGATGGAGACCAGCTCGACGCCGTCCCGAGCAAGGGCGCGGGCCGTCCGCCGGTAGTCGGCGGCGACATCGCGGCGGATGCGGTGCCGGACCTCCATGGGATAGACCGCGGGCGCGCCCGGCGGGTGCAGCGCCACGACGCTCGCGGTACCGGTCGCGCGCGCAAGATCGTGGGTGAAGGAGGCAATCCCGCAGTGACGCGGCGGGTAGGTCGCCACCAGGGCCGTGCGAAGGGTCAACGGGTCGCTCCTCTCGTGCAGACCTCGAGGAGGACGAACCCGGGGATGCGGCCTGAGGATTCCCGGGGGCCGGCGGTCGCCGGCGGGCACCGTCGCCGGGCCGTCAGTGACCGAGCCAGACGAGGACGGCGACGAGCGCCGTCCCGGCCAGGGCAAGCGTGAGCAAGCGCCCGGCTGAGCCACGGGCGGTGGGCGGCGCGACCAGGATCAGGCCGCCGAGCGTGTTGGGAAGGGCGCAGTCGCGCAGGACGTTGGGGCGGACTTGCGCCGCCCCAACCGCCGGTACTGGCACCGCGGGGCTATGCCCGGCGGACTTGCGTGGCGCGGGGTCCCTTGGGGTTCGCCTCGATCTCGAAGGTGACCTTCTCGCCACCGGCCAGCTCGTCGAAGACGAGGGTCGGCGTGAGGCCGTCCCGATGGAAGAAGTACTGTTTGCCGTCGTCGCCCGCGATGAAGCCGAACCCACGTTCGGCGATCACCCTGGCAATACTGCCGGTGTTCACTGGACAACCCTGTTCTCTTCCCGAACGAAGTGGCAGACGCACGGCCCGTTCGAGAAGGGGTCGACCACGCGGAGCGCCGCCGGAAAGGCCCGGGGGCTCGTTCACGGTACTCCATCCCGGGCGATACCACAATTCGGGGAGGCGCGGGGAATGCGGAAGACCAGGGCACGTCAGCCTGTCGATTCCGCCGCCGCCCGTTCGACGCACCAGGTGGAGCCAGGGTTCAGGCGGCCGGATCGGCCGGACACCGGTCCGCGGCCCGAGCCCGAAAGGAGCCACGACGATGCGGTTCATGATCGTGGTCCCCGCCAGCGCGGAGTCCGAGTCGGGGGCGCCTCCGGACGAGAAGATCTTCGCCGAGATGGGCGCCCTCGTCGAGGAGGGCCTCCGGACCGGGTGGTTGATCGCGTCGGGCCGTTTCGAGCCGGGCGACCCGTTCCCGGGGCAGTAGTTGTCCGCCGGCCGAGTTCTCGGGCGCACTGGCCGACACCACCCCGCGTCCACGGAAGACTGCAGAGGAGACGCCGACATGAACACGATCAAGTCCAGGGACGGCACGACGATCGCGTTCGACCGGTCGGGCGACGGCCCGGCCGTGATCCTGGTTGCGGGCGCCCTGAGTCAGCGCACCACGGCTGGCCCGCTGGCAGCACTCCTCGCAGCCCGCTTCAACGTGATCAGCTACGACCGGCGGGGTCGCGGCGACAGCGGGGACACCAACCCATACGCCGTGGACCGCGAGGTCGAGGACATCGCCGCGCTCGTCGACGA
>JAJYJR010000301.1 GCA_021789355.1 Chloroflexota bacterium
CGCCGCGAGCGAGCTGCTCGCCGGGGTCATCCCGGGAGCCCCGTCGCTGGTCGTCGCGGCGGGAACCCTCGTGATCGCCGTGCAGCCGCCCGGCGCGAAGGACCTCGTCGCGACCCTCTTCGGCACCAACGACAAGACCGCGCTGAACGTCGCGGTCGTCGTGGTGGCGTTGCTCGTGGCGGCGGCTGCCGGGATCCTTGGCCGCAGCAGCTTCGGTCGCGCATGGCGCATCTTCGCCGCGTTCGGGTTCGTGGCCTTCGTCGCCGCGCTCCTGCAACCGCTCGACCCGGCACCGCTGGCCGCGTTGAACGCCCTGATGGCCACGGCAGCTGGCGTCGGCACGCTCCGCGTCCTCCTGGCGGACGCCGGGTTCCTGGCCCCACTGGCTCTCCGCGCTGGCGCTGCCGGGCGGCCCGACCTTGCCCCTGCCGCCCCTGCGATGCTGGACTGGGACCGGCGACGCTTCCTTCTGCGATCCGGCGGCTTCCTGGGCGGTGCCCTCGCCCTGGGCGCCCTCGGCCACCTGCTCGTCGACCGTCAGCACCCGTCGAGCGCCCCCGTGTCGGCGAACCTTCCGGTGCCCACCGAGGTGGTGCCGCCCCTGTCCGCCGCAGAATCGCTGTCCGCGCCGGGCCTCACCCCGCTGGTCATCCCCAACGACCAGTTCTACCGCATCGACACCGAGCTGCTGGTGCCGCAGGTGGACACCTCCAGCTGGCAGCTCAGGGTGACCGGCCTGGTCGACCACCCCCTCACGCTCACATACGCGGAGATCCTTGCGCTGCCGCTCTTCGAGCAGTACGTGACCCTCTCGTGTGTGAGCAACGTGGTGGGCGGGAACCTCATCGGCAACACGCTCTGGACCGGGGTGCACCTCAAGCAGGTGCTCGCCGCGGCCGGCGTGCAGCCCGGCGCCACCCAGATCGTCGGCCGTTCGGTCGACGGGTTCACGGTCGGGTTCCCCACCGCCTGGGCGCTCGATCCGGCCAGGGAGCCGATGATCGCGGTTGGCATGAACCGCGTCCCGCTGCCCGCCGAGCACGGCTACCCGGCGCGCCTGATCGTGCCCGGACTGTTCGGCTACGTGTCCGCCACCAAGTGGCTCTCCGAGATCGAGCTGACCACGCGGGAGGCGTTCGACGCGTACTGGGTGCGCCTGGGCTGGGCCAAGGACGGCCCGATCCTGACCGAGTCGCGCATCGACCATCCCGCCGACGGGGCGGGCCTGGCCGCCGGGACGGTCGACATCGACGGGCTCGCCTGGGCGCCGGACCGCGGGGTCCAGCGCGTCGAGGTCCGGGTGGACGGCGGGCCCTGGCAGAGCGCCCTCCTCAGCCGCGCCATCTCGAAGGCGACCTGGGTGCAGTGGATGCTGCGCTGGCAGGCGACGCCGGGCACGCACACCATAGAGGTCCGAGCGACGGACGGGACGGGCGCGGTGCAGACGGCGACGCCGGGCGGCCCCGCGCCGGCGGGCGCGACAGGGTACGACCAGGTGCAGGTGACCGTGACCTGAGCGTGCGCCGCAGGGCCTGCGGTCCCGTTTAGTTTCTATATGGAACGTATCTGCTATGCTGCGAGCATGGAGACGATCACCGCGATCGACGCGCTCGAGTCGCTGGCCGTCGGCTCGGTCGCCGTCACGACGCTGGCCCTGGCGCAGGCGGGCGTCGAGCTGACGTTCGCGCAGTGGCGCGTGCTGATGGTGGTCGCCGACGGAGCGGACGGCGCGACCGTGAGCGAGATCGCCGCGGCCATCGGCTCCGCGACATCCCCCGCGAGCCGGCTGGTCACGCGCATGCGGGACCGCGGGCTGGTGCTCACCCAGAAGGACGCGCACGACCACCGGGCGACGCGGGTCCACCTGAGCAAGCGCGGCGGGGCGGTTCGGGACCGCGTGGTGGCCCGGAGACGCGAACTGCTCGCTTCGACGCTGGAGCGGCTCCCGCCGTTCGCTCCGCCGGTTGCCCGAGCGCTCGGCGACCTCGGCGTCGCGCTGCGGGTCACGCCGTGAGTCCCATCAGCGGCGCGATCCCCTGGCGCCTGCGCGCGACGGCGCTACTGCTGGCCATCCGTCGCCGGATCCGCGCCGCGCCCTACCTCCGGAAGTGGGTGATCCTGGGAGCCTTGATCGGCGCGGTCGCCGGCGTCGGCGCGGTCGTCTTCTTCACGTCGCTCGAACTGGGTACGCACCTCTTCCTCGGCCTCATCGCCGGGTACTACCCGCCCGGCCCGGCGGGCGAAGGCGCCGCTCCCATTACCGCCGTCGCCCGGCCGTGGCTGCTGCCCGTCGTGGTCGGCCTGGGCGGGCTCATCTCGGGCGCCATCGTGTTCCGCTTCGCCCCGGAGGCCGAAGGGCACGGCACCGACGCCGCCATCGCCGCCTACCACCACGGGCCGCGGCGCATCCGGGCGCGCGTCCCGCTCGTGAAGATCGTGGCGTCCGCGATCACCATCGGCTCCGGCGGTTCCGCGGGCCGCGAGGGACCGACCGCCCAGATCAGCGCCGGATTCGGCTCGTTCCTGGCACGGCTGCTCGACCTGGACGCCCGCGATGCCCGGATCGCCGTCGCCGTGGGGATCGGATCGGGCATCGGGTCGATCTTCCGCGCACCGCTGGGGGGTGCCGTGCTGGGCGCCGAGATCCTGTACCGCGACGACGTGGAGGCGGAGGCGCTGGTCCCCTCCTTCATCGCGTCGATCGTGGGCTACTCGATCTACGGCAGCGTGGAGGGCTTCGCCCCGATCTTCGGCGAGCAGGCGCACGCCACGTTCAGCCAGCCGAGCCAGCTCGTCTACTACGCCCTGATCGGGATCGCCGCCGGCCTGGTCGGGCTGCTCTACGTCCGGACGTTCTACGGGCTGACGCGTTGGTTCCGGGGCTGGAGCATCCCGCGCGCGCTGCGTCCCGCCATCGCGGGCGTCGCCGTGGGACTCATGGGGATCGTGCTCCCGGGCGCTCTCGGCACGGGCTACGGCTGGCTCCAGTCGGGGTTCAGCACCCAGCTGCTGGGCATTCCGCTCTGGGTGATCCTGCTGCTGCCGTTCGCGAAGGTCCTCGCCACCTCGCTCAGCATCGGGTCCGGCGGGTCCGGCGGGATCTTCGGCCCGGGCATGGTGATCGGAGGCCTGCTCGGCGCCGGCATGTGGCGGGTGCTCGAGCCGATCGCGCCCGGGGTTCCTGCCGATCCGGCGCCGTTCACGATCGTGGCGATGATGGCGCTCTTCGGGAGCGTCGCCCACGCGCCGCTGGCGGTGATGCTGATGGTGGCGGAGATGACCGGCAACCTCTCGATGCTGGCCCCGGCCATGGTGGCGGTGGGGCTCGCGACGTTCGTGGTGGGCGAGGCGTCGATCTACCAGAACCAGTTGCGGGACCGGAACGAGTCGCCAGCCCACCAGTACCGCTCGGCCATGCCGCTGATGGCGTCGATCACCGCCGGGCAGGCGCTGCGGGTCGCCCGCTGCGTCGCCGACCCGGACGAGCCGGCCGGCACGGCGCTGCAGCGGGCGCAGTACACCCACGTCCCCGGCATGCCGGTGGTCGACGCGGCAGGCCTGTTCACCGGGATCGCCTCGCTGGGCGCACTGGAACAGGCCGACCCCGCCAGCCCGGTCGGCTCGCTGGTGGACACCTCGTATCCGTCGGCACAGAGCGGCGACGGGCTCGACCAGGCCCTGGAGGAGATGAGCGACAACGAGGCCAGCTGGCTCCCCGTGGTCGATGAGGGACGGCTCATCGGCGTGCTGAGCGTGCGCGACGTGATGCGCGCCTATCGCCGAGCCATGAAGGGGAACGTGCGCGAGCTGCGCGGCCCGAGCGAGGCTGGGACGATCGTGGAGGCCACACTCGCGCCGGGATCGCCGCTGGTAGGTGCCACGATCGCGGCGGTCCCCTGGCCGCGCGACAGCGTGGCGGTGGCCATCGAGCGGGGGCAGGCGCTGGTGGTGCCGCGCGGCGGGACCGTGCTGGCCGCGGGCGATCGGCTGAGCGTGTTCGCGACGCCGGGCGCCGTGGGCGACGTTCGTGCGCTGCTCGGCGGCGGGCGCGGGCCTGCCGTGCCGGCCGCGGAGTCTGGGCCATCCGCGGAGTCCGGGCCCACGACAGTCACGACCGAGGCGACCTGACGAGGCCTGCGGCAAAGCCTGTAGCGCCGGCTGTCCGCCCGCGCGGACCGCTGCTACGCTGGGCAGCGTGGACATGTCCGCGACCGGGCTGACCAGCGGCGAGGCCGCCGCACGCCTGCGCGAAGACGGCCCCAACGTCCTCGGCCGCGGCGGACGCCGCAACCGCCTCGCGATCCTGGCCGCCCAGTTCGCGAGCCCCCTCGTCCTCATCCTCGTCATCGCCAGCCTGGTGAGCATCGTGGCCGGCGACCGGATCGAGGCCGGGATCATCCTCGCCATCGTCGCCATGAGCGCGGCGCTCGGCTTCGTGCAGGAGGCCCGGTCCGAGGCCGCGGTCGCGGCCCTCCAGGCGCGGCTCACCCTGCGGGCCACCGTCCTGCGCGACGGCACGGAGCAGGAGATCCCGATCCACGACGTGGTCCGTGGCGACGTCGCGGTGCTCAACGCCGGAGACATCGTCCCCGCCGACGGCCGGGTCGTCGAGGCCAACCACCTCTACGTCGACGAGTCCTCGCTGACCGGCGAGTCTGCGCCGGCGCTGAAGGCGCCCCGGGACGGCGAGCTCGATCCGGCCCGGGACGAGGACCGCGCGGGGCTGGCGTTCTTCGGCACCAGCGTCGTGAGCGGCGCGGGACGGGCGCTCATCGTCGCCACCGGGGCGCGCACCAGCTACGGCGAGATCGCGCGCCGCCTTACGGAACGCGCGCCGGAGACCGATTTCCAGCACGGCATCCGCGCCTTCGGCCTGCTCGTGGCGCGGGTCACGCTGATCCTCGTGGTGTCCGTGCTCGCCATCAACGTCGCGCTGCACCGGCCGCTCCTGGACTCGCTGCTGTTCGCGATCGCCCTCGCCGTCGGACTCACGCCTGAGCTGCTGCCCGCTATCGTGACCCTCAACCTCACGCGGGGCGCCCGCGCGCTGGTGGCCCACGGGGTGCTCGTGAAGCGCCTTCCGGCGATCCAGAACCTGGGCAGCATCACGGTCCTCTGCACCGACAAGACAGGGACCCTCACCGAGGGGCACCTTGAGCTGGTCCGCTCGAGCGGCATCGACCGCGACGACGCCGTCGAGGCGAGTAACGCCCTCGAGCTCGCCTACATCAACAGCCACCTCCAGGCCGGGTTCACGAACCCGCTCGACGCGGCCATCCTCGCCGGAGCCCCCGCGCCGGCGGATCTCGCCAGCTGGCAGAAGCTCGGGGAGCTCCCGTACGACTTCAACCGGCGGCTCCTGAGCGTGGTCGCGGGGCGACCGGGCGAGCCGGCCCTGCTCATCACCAAGGGGGCACCCGAGTCGGTGATCGCGCGGGCCAGCCAGGTGCGCGAGGACCACACCGCGCGGCCGATCGACGCGGCCGAGCACGCCCGGCTGGCGGCACTGGTCGACGGGGCGTCGGCCGACGGGTACCGGCTCGTCGCGGTCGGGTCGCGCGTCCTCGCCGCGGACGAGCTGGCTGCTCCGGGGACCGCCGCCGCGACCGCCGGGTCGAGGACGGCGCCGGCCGTGGCCGGGCCCGACGCCGCCGCACGGCTCGAGCGCGACCTGGTCTTCGAGGGGGTCATCCTGTTCAGCGACCCTGCCAAGGCCGGCGTCGGAGAGACGATCGCGCAGCTGGCGAGCCAGCACGTGGCGCTCAAGATCGTGACCGGCGACAACGAGCTCGTGGCCCGGCACGTGGCGGGCGAGGTGGGGCTGGCCATCGATGGGGTGCTCACCGGCGAGGAGATGCGCGCGCTGAGCCACCCGGCGCTGGTGGCCCGAGCGGCGCGCACCACGCTCTTCGCCCGGGTGGACCCCGACCAGAAGCTCCGCGTGATCCGCGCCCTGCGCGAATCGGGGGCGGTCGTGGGCTACCTCGGAGACGGCATCAACGACGCGCCGGCCCTGCACGTGGCGGACGTCGGGATCAGCGTCGACAACGCCACCGACGTCGCGCGCTCTGCCGCCGACATCATCCTGCTCGAGCCGAGCCTGGAGGCCATCAGCCAGGGCGTCACCGAGGGGCGGCGCACGTTCGCCAACACGCTCAAGTACATCCGGATGGGCACCAGCTCGAACTTCGGGAACATGCTGAGCATGGCCGGCGCGGCGCTGCTGCTTCCGTTCCTGCCCATGACGCCGGCGCAGATCCTGCTCAACAACCTGATCTACGACGCGTCCCAGACGGCCATCCCGACCGACACGATCGACTCCGACGTGGCGGCCGAACCGGCCAGCTGGGACATCCGGGGCGTCGAGCGCTTCATGGTGCTCTTCGGGCCCATCTCGTCGGTCTTCGACTACGTGACGTTCGGGCTCCTGCTGCTGGTGCTGGGGGTGAACGAGACGGCCTTCCACACCGGCTGGTTCATCGAGTCGCTGTTCACGCAGATCCTCGTCGTGCTCGCGATCCGCACGCGGCGGAGCCCGTTCTGGCTGAGCCGGCCGAGCCGGGAGCTTGCGGCCGCGATCGTCGTCGCGCTCGCCGTGGCCATCCTCATCCCGATGAGCCCGCTCGGCGCCGTGCTCGGGTTCAGCGCGCTGCCGCCTGTCTTCTGGCCGCTGCTCGCGGTCATCGTGGTCGCGTACCTGGCCCTCGTCGAGACCGCCAAGCGCTGGTTCGAGGCGCGCCGGCGGCGTGAGCCGACGGCGCGCCATGGGCTTCCGGTGGTTACGCCACCGGTTCGATCGTCCCGGTGACGATCAGGTCGGTCGCGTCGCTGGGGCTGACCACGTTCACGCGGTACTGGAGGCCCGCGTAGCCGCCGGAGCCGATCCAGGCGCCGGTGATGGCGAGGTTGCCCTTCGCGTCGAGGCTGCCCCGCCAGGCCCCGAGCCACGTGCCGCCGACGTTGGTGATCTCTCCGGTGCCCCACCAGTCGGCGCTCCCGTCAGGACGGGCGTCCGCGTTGAAGCTCCGCGTCGAGTCGCCGCTGACCCGCTCGTCGGACATCGCCTCGAAGCAGCTCACGAAGGCG
>JAJYJR010000302.1 GCA_021789355.1 Chloroflexota bacterium
CGCGCGCCTTGGCCTCTCGCACGTGGTCTGGATTGAGGGTGGTGGAGAACTTCGCGGTAGCCACCCGAGACATCCTACCGGCAGTAGGATGAATGTCAAACGCGACGGGCGCGGGGCAGCCGGACGACGGGGACGACCGTCCGCAACGGCACATTCGCTCCATCCGACGATCCGCCCGTCGGGGCGCACGAGCCGCTCGTCACGCACGACGCTCATTCGAGCGGAGCATAGGTCGCGCATTGACCGGCGACAGGGCCGCCGAACACGGTGGGCCGGTCGAACGCCCGTCGCGGCCACCCGGCGCGGTGGGCGGCCCCCGGAACCCCTGACAGCACCCCGGTGCTCAGTACCCCGACGCGGGCTCCGGCGGTGGTGGGATGACGAGCTTCTGGCCGATGTTCAGCCGGTTCGGGTCCTTCAGCTTGTTCGCCGACACGATGTCGTCGATCGTCACGCCGAACTGCGCGGCAATCTTCTCGAGGGTGTCGCCCTGCCGGACGACATAGATGACGTTCTTGCTGCGCGGTGTTGGCGACGGCGGGGCGACCGAGACCACCGGCTTGGCTGAGGCGACGGCCGACGGGTTCGCGACGAGCGTGGCCCCCGGCGAGAGGGCAGGCTGAGACGCGGCAGGTCCGAACAACCCGGGCAGCGAACTCCCGTCACCGGCCACGTAGAGCGCGCCCGCGCCGACGATCAGCAGGACGACGATCGCCGCGACCAGGCGCGACAGGATGTCGAGCCAGGGGATGCCGCCTCGCCGCAGGCGCTCCTCCTCGCGTCCCGAACTCACCCCAAGCGCCGAGAGCCGCACCCGCTCGACCTCGCGCTCCTCCGCCTGCAGGAACCGGGGGCACTCGAGGTGCACGCCGGTCAGGCAGTACGCCGACTGGTGCGCGACCTCGATCGACGACGGCGCGGGGGTGGCATGGCAGAGGTGCGCCGCCTCGGGCGTGGAGGCGTGCGTCGCGGGATCCGACGCAAGGCCGAGGAAGGGGCAGGCGACAGGGCGGGGGTGCTGGGGCGCCTGGTCGCTCATGGCCGGAATGATAGGCGGTGAGCGCGCTGGTGGAGCCGTCGTCGTCGCCAGACGTGCCGCTCTCGGTGCCTCGCCGTTCCTTCGGTCCGATACCCCGTCGTCGCCGACTCGCGAACATCCCCGCTCTGCACCCAGCCACCCCCGCGACCCCGGACAGTCCTAGCCGTTCAGTCCGGTTCGCATCCGCGATTCGGGCTGATACAGTCCCGGCATTGCGGCTCGGGCATGGGAGACGGAAACAGATGGCAGGCCGCCTGCGACGGGGGAGGCACGGTTTCGGCGACGCGCTGCTGCAGGCGTCATTCCGGCTTCCCTTGACCCCCATGTCCGCGCGCGCGATCCGCGATGGCGTGCTGCTCGCGGGCGTGCTCGTCGCGATCGTGGACTGGTGGTGGCTGGTTCACGGCGCTCCCCCCGTCGATGCGGGCGGGTGGTGGGCGGCCGATCCCAACCGGCTGTACGCCAACGTGCACGCGGGGCTTTCGAACAAGTACATGTACAGCCCGGCGTGGGAGTTCGTCATCGGACCCACGCGTCTCCTGGACCTCGCGGCCCTGGGTGTCGTCTGGCGGACCGCTCAGTTGGTCGTCCTGACGTACCTCGCCGGACCGTTCCTGCTCCCCATCCTGTTCCTCGTCCCGGTCCAGTCGGAGCTCACGGTCGGAAATATCCAGATCTTCCTGGCGCTGGCGGTCGTGCTGGGGTTCCGCTACCCGGCGACCTGGGCCCTCGTGCTCCTCACCAAGGCGACGCCGGGCATCGGGCTCCTGTGGTTCGCGGTCCGGCGTGAATGGCGCGGGCTCGCGATCGCGCTCGGAGCGAGTGCCCTGATCGCCGGGGCGTCGTTCGTGCTGCACCCGGGTCTGTGGCGTGACTGGCTCATCCTGCTGACTGCGAACGGCAACCCCGTCGCGCCGCCGTACTACCTGCCCTTCTCGGTGCGGCTGCCGTTCGCGCTCGCGGTCGTCGTGCTGGCCGCCCTGACGAACCGCCGGTGGCTCGTGGTGGTCGGGGCTGCGTTCGCGCTGCCTGTCGTCTACTGGGTCAGCGCGTCGATGCTCGTCGGGGTGCTGCCGTACACGCGCGACGCCGCCGGACGAGTCCTCGGCCGCTGGTTCGATCGGCGCGCGGAGTGGCTGCAGACCCGTGGCGTCTCGGCAGCTCGGGCTCTCGCCACGGTCGATTGACCGGCCGCAGTCCCGCGGCCGAGATGCGCCGGATCCGCTGGCGACGAGTCGCGCTCGCGGCGTTGCTGGCGTTGGCGGCAGTCTGGTGGCTCGTCGAACTGGCCGGCAACCTGTACAACGCTCCCGGCAACTTCGCGAACGACTTCTGGACGTATCGGCAGGCTGGTCTCAACGTCCTGGCGGGTAGCCCGCTCTACCCCGCCGACGAGATCTCGCACCCGTTCATCCTGCCGTCGGCGACGTGGGGCCACGGGTTCGTGTACCCGCCGTTTGCGGCAGTGCTCTGCGTGCCGCTGGCGCTCGTTCCACCGGCCGTGGGGTACCTCGCGTTCGTCGGCCTCACCGCGATCGCGCTCGCCGGCGTGGCCGCGGCCATCGCCCGCCACGAGGGGCTCGCCGGACCGCGCTGGGCCGTTGTCGTGGGCGCGCTCGCGCTGATCAACGGGCCGGCGGTGGGCGCGCTCGCGTCCGCCAACCTCAACGGGCTCGTCGCCGCCGCCCTGGGGCTCCTGTGGCTGACGCCCCGGTGGTCAGGCTGGGTGTCCGTCGTCGGCGGCCTCGTCAAGCTGTTTCCGGGCGCAGGCGTCGTCTGGGCCTGGCGCACGAGGGCGCCGCTCGCGCGGCCCATCGCGCTCGGAGTCGCGCTGTTCGTGGCATCCCTCTTGCTCTTCGGCCCGCGAGCGTGGCTCGACTTCGTCGCGGTGCTGAACAACGCTCGTCCCTCGTCCCCGTACTACATCCAGTCGGTGGCGCGGGTCTTCGGTCCCCTCATCGGCTACGCGTCGGCCGCCGCACTTCTCGGCCTGGTCCTCGTCGTGCCCGACGGCGCGATCGCCTTCGCGCTGCTTTCGCTCGCGATGGTCGCTCCGGCCCCGGATATCGTGCCGCACTACATGCTGATCCCGATGATCGGAGTGCTGCCGCTCGTGTCGCGGTTCATCGCGCACGCGACCGGAGCCACTGCTTCCGCGGTGCGGCCTCGCGCCGCCCAATGGTCACAGGACCAGTGATAGGCCTTTGGACTCCCTTGCGTTCAGGCTTGCAGCGGCGTATGACTCAGCTGTCGCATCGCCGAAGCGCGTTGTCAATTCCTGGGAGGGTCGCCATGCTCATGCGTCTGTTCGACCGCGAGGACGGCCAGGGCCTCGCGGAATACGCCCTCATCCTCGCTCTCATCGCGATCATCGCGATCGTCGCGCTCATCTTCCTGGGCAGCAACATCAGCAACATCCTGAACCAGGTCGCCACGTCGGTCTGACGAAGCAGCGCACTGTCCGGCCGGCATCAGAGCGATGCCGGCCGGCTTTCTTGTGTCGCGCGGCGGCCTGCTGGCGCCGGCCCCGATGGTCAGGGCGACCCGACCACGGAAGTGCCAGGAGCCGGGACGAAGACGTCGGCTCCCGGCCCGTCGTAGATCAGGCGGAAGGACGGCGACGAGAGCAGGGCGGCGCGAACCCGCGCGGAGGGATCGCTCGTGCCGACGAACGCGCTCCCGTCTGCCGGGACGTAGACCCCAGCGTCGCCGCCCGAGTGAGCGGCGATCCAGCGACCGAGACAGACCACGTCGGCCGGCTGGCACGCCCGCAGTTGCGCCTCCGACGTCGTCTCCGCGTCCCGCACGGCCGGCGGTCCCCACTCGAGCCCCTGGCTCGTGTCCAGCGTGGCGTGAGCCGACAGCGCCGGGAACCACTCGCTGAGGTCGTCTGATCCCCACGTGTCTGTGGCCAGGACGAGGAACCGCCGGTCCGCCGGCTGTGTGGCTCGGACCCAGTGCATCGCCGCCCGGTCGGCCGTCGAAAGCGCCACGTGCGGCGCGAGGAACACGGACGGCGCGAGCAGCCCGGATGCGACGAGCCCGGCCGAGACGACGCCGACGATGCCAGGCGCGGCGAGGCGTGAGGCGCGACCGTTGCGCCACGAGCTTGCGAAGCGCTGCGCCGCGGGCACGACGACGCCGAAGAGCCCGTCGGCGGCGAGCATGCTCAGCGGAACGACGGCCGAGACGAGCGCGAACCGCAGGTCCAGCAAGCACAGCGCGAGGCGCCACAGCACCAGGTAGGGTCGGCGCGCGAGCACGTCTCGGATCTGGCCGAGGGCGTCGAGCACCGGGACGATCGGCAGCGGGCTCACGACCAGGAACCCGAAGACGTACACGACGATGCTCGCGACGGGATCGCGCCCCACCCCGCCGCCCGCCGCGAGGAACGGCGCGATGCCGTGCCGCTGCACGACCACGAGCGCCCACGGAGCGGCAACGACTGCCGCCACGATCGCGGCGAGCGCAAGGCGCCGCAGGCCTCGCCACGACCAGCTCGCGAGCAGGCGAGCGCCCAGCGCGATCGCCACGAACACGGCGGCCTCGGGGTGGCTGAGGACTGCCAGGCCGGCGAAGACTCCTGTCGAGAGGGCTGAGCGGCGGGAACGGGAGGACAGAAGTCGCAGGCCCTGCCACGTCGCCAGCAGCGCGAAGAACATGCCGGCCGATCGGGTCACGCCGCTCCCCATCGTCAGCCATTCCCATGCATACGGGAACGTGGCGTACGCGACGGTGGCGAACTGCGCACGGCGGCGATCGCCGAGCACCTCCAGCGCCACCAGGTAGACCGCGGGGATGCAGAGGACGCTGAACGCGAGCGGAAGCCAGCGGAACAGATCCGACCGGGCAACCCCGGTCGCCAGCTCGAGCGCGGCGGCGAACTCGAGGGCGAGCGGCGGATATGCGAACGGTATGGCCTCGTGCGCGTACGACGTGAACGCGGGGAGCGCAAGCCCGTTCCGGACGAGGTCCCCGACCATGGCGTAGAAGAGGCCCCCGTCGCCGACCGGCCAGGCATTCCCGACGACCGGGATGGCCCGCAGGACCAGCCCGAGCGCCACGATTCCGGCCAGAGTGACGCGGCTCCAGGTCGTCGAAGGGCCTGGCTCGACGTTCACCTGCCCGGTACGGAGCACGCGGACGGACGCGTCGAGATCGGCCCGTTGGGATCCGGCAGTCGGGGGCATCATCGTGCCGCAATTCTCGGGGACCAGGGGGTCGTCCCGCTGACCGGTCTGCCGCTGCTATCGTCCTCCGATGAGCGCCACTCTTCGGCACCGTGCCGGCGGAGACCCGTGGCCGACCGAGTTGCTGTGACCCGCCCGGTGCCGCCGCTCGTCTCCGCTCCGTCCGCCCGCACAGCCCAGTCCGGACGGCGCGTCCTGGTCGCGCTCGACAGGACTGGCGCGGCCGTCCTGACCCCCATCCGCCGGCGCGCGATCCGCGACGGGCTGACCATCGTCGGGTTCCTCGGCGTCGCATTCCTGTTCGTGAAGACGGTGATCGAGGGCGGCGGGGCAGATACACGCGCGTTCTGGGGCATCCACCTCGATTCACTGTACGGCGGCCTTCAGTGGCTGCAGAACGGCGCACACATCTACTCACCGGCGTTCTACGAGGCTCTCCTGCCGCTCTCCTTCCTCACGTGGCCCGTGTTCGTGGCGGTCTGGGCCGCGATCGCGCTCGCCTGCCTCGTCTGGATCGTCCGCCCCGGCCCGTGGCTCGGCGTGGCCGTGCTCTGGGTCGGGATCGTCGGCGAGATCCAGGGCGGCAACATCCACATGCTGATGGCAGCGGCCATCGTCGCGGGCTTCCGGTATCCCGAGGCGTGGTCGCTGCTGCTCCTCACCAAGGTCGTCCCTGGCATCGGCGTGCTGTGGTTCCCGCTGCGGGGCGACTGGCGCGGTTTCACGAGGGCGATCGGGGCCACGGTCGCGATCGCCGCGGTCTCGTTCGTCGTCGCGCCGGCCCTCTGGTTCGACTGGATCCGGCTCCTGCTGGGTCTGACCCATTACGCCTCGCAGGGCGCGACGACGCTCTTCGGGGTGCCGCTCCTGCCCCGCGTCGCGATCGCGCTCGTCGTGCTCGCCTGGGGCGCCCGAACGAACCGCGCGTGGGTGCTGCCGATCGTCGCCGTGCTGGCGTCGCCGCTCGTGAACGTCGCGCCGTCGATGCTCGTCGCCTGCATCCCGCTCGCGCGCGAGCGACGGTGGGCGACTGCGGGCCGGCGTCTCAGGGTGAACGCTCACGTTGAACGTGAGGCGGGCCAGGGAATAGTCGAGTACGGGATCATCCTCGGCCTCATGGCAATCGTCGCGGCCCTGGCCCTCGTGTTCTTCGGGGACCAGATCCGGGCGATCATCAGCGTCTTCGCGAAGTAGCAGCGCGCGGGCGGGCCCGCGCATCGACGCGATCTCTGCGCGTTGGCTCGTGCCGTTACTTCAGGTGTTGAACGCCCAGTAGCAGAGGCCGAGGTTCACGAGCACGCTCCACGTGATGGCGATCTGCCAGATCCAGCCGACGCCGCGCCGGGCGGCCCAGATCGCGCACAGCGCGAACCAGAACGGCACCGAGTCGAGCAGGTAGCGGTAGCCGAACTGGACCCAGCCCCCGCCGTAGTAGAGCAGCGTCGGCATCAGCACCAGCAGCCCGGTCAGCGCGAGCATCCGCGCCTCGGATGACCGGATCAGCGACCACAGCCCGACGAGCAGCGCCGGGCTCGTGAGCAGCACGGACATCCCGAGCGTGCTCGGCTGGAAGAACGGGGGCGTCGAGATGATCGCCTCGGGGCCCTTGAGGAACAGGTAGTCCAGGTTCATGGGCAGGTGGACGATCGAGAAGAGCCCCTGTGCCCGCAGCGCTTCGAGGAACGGCGGCAGCGTCGCGAGCTCGTAGCCCGTCTCGAGCGGCGAGCCGAAGCGCGCCCAGTTGTACCAGAAGAACACGAGCCCGAACGGCACCGACGCGAGCGCGACCTGCACCACCGGCAGCCAGCGCTCCCGCACCGCGCGTCGCAGGCCGGACAGATCCGTCGGGCGCT
>JAJYJR010000303.1 GCA_021789355.1 Chloroflexota bacterium
CGGATCCGAGTCGTGGAGGTACTGGAACTCATCGAAAGCGACCAGCAGCGGCAAGGCGTCCGCCTTCCGCCCTCGACCCGTCAAGGGAGCGCTTGGGCTGGTCCTGCGCCGGGCGCCCTGACGCGAGTTCATGTGCGCCATCGCGACCCGCGAGCGCGCCGCGGCCATCCGGCACTGCGCACCCCGCGTACGATGGCGTCGAGCGCCGGGACGTGACGGGCGACCGGAGGGATCGCCGGTCCGCCGGGATCGGGTGGGGCGCCCATGAGCATCGATCCGGTCGACGGATCCGTGGCCGAGCGTGAGGGACGGCTGGCCGCGCCCTCTGCCCCCGCCGCGTCCCGCGGTAGTGGCCTGACCGTATCTCCCACAGGGGCTGCACCGGGTCCCGGAGTCCTGTCCCCGGTTGGTGCCCGTCGCTCCGGGGCGCGCTACGTGGTGACCCGCCTCGTCGTCGGGGCCATCGCACGGGGATACGTGCGGCTCCGCGTCGACGGAAGGGCGCAACTCCCGCGCGGGCCGTACCTCCTGTGCTTCAACCACCAGAACTGGACCGATCCGTTCCTGCTGCTCGCCGTCCTGCCCTGGCGACCGCGCGTCTTCTTCTTCGGACCGAAGGAGGAGGACATGAACCTCGGATGGCGGAATCGCCTCATGCGGTGGACCGGCACGCCGGTCCCATACCGCCCGGCGAAGGACGACCTGATCGGCGCCGCCCGGCGGGTCCGGGCCCTGTTCGATGCCGGGAACATGCTGGGGATCGCGGGCGAGGGGCGGATCCATGCCGGGGAGGCGGAGCTTCTCCCGCTCAGCGAGGGGGCCGCGTTCTTCGCCCTGCGCTCGGGCGTGCCGATCGTGCCCTGTGCCATCAACGGGACCAGCTGGCTCTGCTTCGGACGCACGGTCCGGGTGCGGTTCGGGCAGCCCATCACCGCGGAGGGCCGGCCGACGCAGGCGGCGGTCCAGGCCCTCACCGGGCGACTCTGGACACAGCTCCATGACCTCTGCCAGGGCTACCCGGACCCGCCGCCACCCGGCCGCTTTGGGCGATGGCTGACGGACGTGTTCAACGAGTGGCCCGCGGGCGCTCGTCCGGCCCCTCCCGGGCATCCGGAGAGCTGAGCGCGGTGGGGACCTCGACTTCGCGCGTGCGTGCCGCCGGAGATCTGGCATCCTGTCGGGCATGGACACCGATACTCCCGCCCTCCGTGCCGTGGCCGCCGCCGGCATCCCGCACCGGGTGGTCCGGACGGAGGTTCCCCACGGCCCCGAGGAGAGCGCCCGCCTCCAGGGGATCGACCTGCACGCGCTGCTTCGCACGATCGTCGTCCGGCGCGGCGAGGGCGACTACGTCTTCGTCCTCGTCCCGGGTGGTCGGCGGTTCGACTGGGGCAAGCTGCGCTCGCATCTGGGGGTGAGCCGGCTCTCCCTGCCCGACCAGGACGAGGCGCGTGAGGTCACCGGCTACGAGCGCGGGGCGATCACGCCGTTCGGCGCGAGCAGCCCCTGGCCGGTCATCGCCGATGCGTCCATCGCGGACCTCGAGCGGGTCGCGATCGGTGGCGGGCGCCGGGGCGTCAACCTCCACCTCGCCCCGGCCGACCTCGTCGCCGCTACCGGTGCGGAGGTCGTCGACGTCACGACGCCCGAGGAGCCGTCGGCGAGCTGACCGCCGGGGAATTCCCTCCCGGGTGGATACTCGTCCGATGTCCGAGCTTCGATTGAACGCCCACCCGGCGAACCATCCGGCCATCCCCTCCCTGGCGACGACGCTGCGCACGGCCGACGACCTCCTGGACACCGCCCGCGGCGTGCTCGACGCCAGCTGGACGGGCCGTTACACGCGGCCCTCGCAGGCGCTCTATCCGCACCAGTGGAGCTGGGACTCGGCCTTCATCGCGGTGGGCCGCTCCTGGCAGGACGCGGAGCGGGCGCGCCTGGAGCTCGAGACCCTGTTCGACGCGCAGTGGCAGACCGGGATGGTCCCCTCCATCGTCTTCGACGCCGCCGCACCCGCCGACGCCTACTTCCCCGGCCCGGATGTCTGGCAGGTCGAGCGGTCCCCCGCGGCTCCTCGCGGTCGCCCGACATCCGGCATCACCCAGCCGCCGATCCATGCCCGGGCGGCCCTGGAGGTCCATCGCCACGCGCCACCCGACCAGCGCGCGGCCTCGCTCGCCTGGCTGGAACGGCTCTATCCGCGGCTGGTGGCCCAGCAGCGCTACCTGGCCACGGCCCGGGATCCGCGCGGCACCGGGCTCGCGGCCATCGTCCATCCCTGGGAATCCGGGTTGGACGACTCCCCTGCCTGGGACCGTGACTTCGATCGAATCACGGTGCCGCCGGGCGCCCTCCCGTCGTTCCGGCGCCGCGACCTCGATCACGCGGCGGCCGCGGACCGGCCCACCGACGCCGACTACGATCGGTTCCTGTACCTGCTGACGCTCGAGCGCGAGGCCGGCTACGACGACGCCCGGGTCATCGCCACCTCGCCGTTCCTGATGGTCGACCCCCTGTTCAACGCGATCCGGCTCTGGTCCGAGCACGCGCTGGCCGAGATCGCCGAGCTCATCGGGGCGGACCCGGCACCGCACCGCGCGGAAGCTCGGCGGATCCACGAGGCGCTGATCGGCGAGCAGTGGGTCCCGAAGCGGCGACGCTTCTGTGCCTGGGACCTGCGCCGGGACCAGCGCGAACCGGAGGACACGATCGTCTCGTTCGCGCCGCTGCTCGATCCGGACCTGCCGCCGGCGATCGTGGCGGCGATCTGCCGGGATCTCGAGTCGCCCTCGTTCCACCCGCGTCGAGGCGGCGTCCACTACCTGGTCCCCACGTACGACGAGCGCGCGGCCGGCTTTGACCCGGACCGCTACTGGCGCGGGCCGGTCTGGTTGAACACGAACTGGCTGCTCTGGCACGGCCTCCGCCAGCACGGCCGGACCGCCCTGGCCGACGAGATCGTGGCCAACTCCGTGGAGCTCGTGCGCCGCTCGGGCTTCCGCGAGTACTTCGACCCGCTGGATGGCTCGGGGCACGGAAGCGATCGGTTCGGCTGGAGCGCGGCGCTCTTCGTCGACCTGGTGCTGGCCAGTCGGCGCTCGGTCGGGCTGGCGACCGGGGACCCTGGCTCGTGACCTGGCGGCACGCGGCCGCGGCGGCCCCGGCGATGCTCCCGCCGGAGGAGCAGATGGTCGCGGCGGTCGTCCTGCCGCTGGGGATCGAGCCGGAGACGCTCAGTCCGGCAGCAACGGCAGGTCGAACTCGAGCTCGGCGCCCCAGCGATACATGACGTACAGGGCCGAGCCCTCGTGCTCCTCGGCCACCACCACGCTCAGAGTGGCGTCGTCCGGATGAGCGCTGATGCTGACATCCGCGAGCAGACGGTTGCGCAGCAGTTCCCGCCCGGCGCCGAGGGCCGCCGCCCGCGTCGGGAACAGGCTGCGGATGTGTCGTGCGCCAGGATGCGCCGAGCCATCGGGGAGTCGCGAACCGTCCCTGCGCCCGTCCTCGCGAGGCTCCATCGTCGTCAGCGTGGCATCCTGCAACGGTCCGGCCTCCGCATCGGTCGATTCAAGAGGTCGGGGGTGGCCTCCTCCGGTCCACCCCCGCGTGGCACAAGCCTTCGGTCGCGGGCCGGCCTCGGCGCGGCGAGGCCCCGAGCCGCCAGGCGCCCGGACCGGTCGCCCCGGCCCATCGCGCCACGGACAGCCTAGCGGCGGAGCCCGGCTACTCGACACGTCCGGACGGCAGTAGCCGTCCTACTCGATCGAGTGGGTCGGCCGTCGCGGGACAGCGGCGATCAGGGCCGCGTCGTCCTCCGAGCCCGCGTCACCTCGAGAGGGCAAGGCCCGCGGCGAAGAGCACCGAGAAGCCCAGCGTGAGGCGCGCGGTATCCCGGAGCACGGCGTTGAGCCGCCGCGGATCGCCCCCTGCGCGCACCACCCGCAGGAGCGGGACCGCGAGGGGGGCTGTCAGGAGGGGCAGCAGGAGAACAGCCCGCCCCCCGGCGAGGACGGCGACGATCGGCACCAGGCACGCGCCGATCACCAGCGCGGCGTACTCGAACCTGGTCGCCGCCGGCCCCAGTACGACCGCCGCCGTGCGCTTGCCGGCGACCCGATCAGAGTCGATGTCGCGAAGGTTGTTGACCACCAGGATCGCCGTGATGAGCGCCCCGACCGGCAGCGCCGCGATCGGGAAGAGCGGCTCGATGCGACCGGCCTGCAGGAACGCCGTACCGGTCACCGCCACCAGCCCGAAGAACAGGAACACGAAGGGCTCACCGAGCGCGTGGTACCCGTACGGCCAGGGGCCACCGGTGTAGGCGAGCAGCGCGATCATCGCCAGGACACCCACGACCAGGACCGCCGGACCGCCGACGATCGCCAGGGCCAGGCCCGCGATCCCCGCCGCTCCCAGCACCACGCCGATCGCGATCTCGAGCTGGCGCGCAGTCACCAGCCCCGCGGCCGCCACCCGCAGCGGTCCCACCCGGTCCGCCTGGTCGGCGCCCCGGCGGAAGTCAGAGAGATCGTTGGCCAGGTTCGCCGCCGCCTGCAGCAGGAGCGCGACCGCGAGACACAGGACGGCCGCGTCGATCCGGAACGGCGCGCCGACTGCCAGCGCGGCCCCGAGCCCGACCACCACGCCGCTCGCCGCGGCCGGCAGGGTCGCCGGCCTGATGGCCCGCAGCCACACCCCCGCGGAAGCCCGAACAAGCGTCCGTCCTCGCGCCATCCCACGACTCTACGACACCGGCCGCGACGCTGATCGCCCCTGCCACGTACGATGCGCCCATGTACGATGTGGTGACCGCGGCCGTCGAGGCCGCCCTTGCCGCGGGCGCGCGGTATGCCGACGCCCGCGTCATGGAGACGCGGACCGAGTCGATGACCGCGCGCAACGGCGTGGTGGATGCGCTCGAGCGGCGCGAGCGCGCCGGCGTCGGCGTGCGTGCCCTGATCGGCTCGTCCTGGGGCTTCTTCGCGATCCCCGAGCTGAGCGCGGCGGCCGCACGCCGGGCAGGGACGCGTGCCGCGGAGGTGGCCCGGGCCTCGAACCTGGTCTCCGGCCCCAGCCTCGACCTGGCTCCTCAGGCGCCGGTACAGGGCTCGTGGGCCAGCGAATGCCTGGAGGACCCGTGGAGCGTCTCGCTCGCCGAGAAGGGCGACCTCCTGGAGGGCGTGACGCGCACGATGCTCGGTCACGGCGCCGACCTCGCGGAGGCGAGCCACCGGGCCTGGGACACACGCAAGTGGCTGGCCACCAGCGAAGGCCACCGCGTGGACCAGCACATCGTCGAGTGCGGAGCCGCCATGAACGCGACCGCGGTGGGCGAGCGCGAGACGCAGCGCCGCTCCTACCCCGGCATTCGCGGGCAGTACGGGACGCGCGGCTGGGAGCTGGTGCGCGAGCTCGATCTTCCCGGCAACGCTCCGCGGATCGCGGAAGAAACTCGCGCGCTGCTGTCCGCGCCGGCGTGTCCCTCCCTCGACGGGACCGACCTCATCCTGGGCAGCGAGCAGATGGCGCTCCAGATCCACGAGTCGGTGGGCCACGCCGTCGAGCTGGACCGGATCCTGGGCTGGGAGGCCGCATTCGCGGGGACGTCCTGGCTGGACCTGCGGCAGCTGGGCTCGCTGCGCTTCGGGTCGGACCTCATGACCGTCACCGCGGACGCCACTTTGCCCGGCGCGCTGGGCAGCTTCGGCTACGACGACGAGGGGACCCCGGCCCACCCGGTCGACATCGTGCGCAACGGCACCTGGGTCGGCGTGCTCTCCGGGCGCGACTCGGCCGCGCTCGCCGGCATCCCGTCGGGGGGCGCGGTTCGGGCGGACGGGTTCGACCGGATCCCCATGGTCCGCATGACGAACGTCGGGCTGCTGCCCGGCCCGCACAGCCTGGCGGAGATGATCGCCGCGACCGAGGGCGGGATCCTGATGGACACCAACCGCTCCTGGTCGATCGACGACCGGCGGCTGAACTTCCAGTTCGGCTGCGAGATCGGCTGGGAGATCCGGGGCGGAAAGCGCGGCCGGATGCTGCGGAACCCCACCTACACCGGCATCAGCCCGCGCTTCTGGGGATCGATGGACATGCTGGGCAACCGGTCTGAGTGGACCTTCTGGGGGACGCCGAACTGCGGCAAGGGCGAGCCCGGGCAGGTGGGCCACACGGGGCACCCAGCCGTGCCGGCACGCTTCCGGGGCGTGCGGGTGGGGGTGCGGGGGTGACCGGCGCAGGGTTCGACGGGGGCGTCCACCCCACGGGCACCGACCGGTCCGGCGCCACCGCCCCTGCCGCCGACCTGCTCGCCATCGCGGATCAGGTGCTCGACCTGGTCCGGGCCAGGGCGGCCGGCGGCGAGGCGGAGGTCACGGTCCGCCTGGGAAACGAGGCGCTGACCCGGTTCGCGAACGGCTTCATCCACCAGAACGTCGCCGAGGAGACGCGCCGGGTGCTGCTGCGCGTCGCGCTCGACGGGCGGTCGGCGAGCTCGAGCGCCGACGGATTCGAACGCGAGGGGCTGGCGCGGCTGGTGGACGACGTCCTGCAGGTGGCTCGCAGCCGCCCGGAGGACCCCGACTGGCCCGGGCTGGCGGACGCGGCCCCGGCAGCCGGCGTGGAGCACTGGGACGATCCGACCGCCGCGGCCCCGCCGGACGAACGGGCGCGCCGGGTGCGAGAGTACGTCGACGCGGCCGGGGGCCTGGAGACGGCCGGTTCCTGCCTCTCCGCCGGGACGGCGGTGGCCTTCGCGAACACCGCGGGGCAGCGGCTGACGGGCCACACGACCGTGGCGGGCCTCTCGGGGATCGCCCGGACGGCCACGTCCGACGGCAGCGCGCGGGACGCCTCGGTGCGACTCGCGGCGCTCGACGGTGGCGTGCTCGGCAGGCGCGCAGCTGGGAAGGCGCGCGACGCCGCGGACCCGACCGACCTCGATCCCGGCCGGTACGAGGTGGTGCTCGAGCCGCAGTGCGTGGCGAACATGCTGGAGTTCCTGTTCCTGCACGGGTTCAACGGCCGGGCCGTGCAGGAAGGTCGCTCGTTCATCCGCCT
>JAJYJR010000304.1 GCA_021789355.1 Chloroflexota bacterium
AGCCGCACCGGGTAGTGCAGGTCGAGGGCGATGATCCCGAACGCCGTGGTGAGGCAGAGAACCGCGAGGACGGCATGCCGTCTCTCGAGCGGGCGGAAGCGGTCGATCCCGAAGACGGTGCCCAGCGATGACGCGAGGCAGAGCCCGCTCGTCGTGATCGCGAAGAAGACGTAGCCGGCGATCAGGATGCCCCATTCGAAGGTCGGCGTGGTGCCCACACCCTTGTCGCCGGGGAACAGGCTCCGGGCCGCGGCGATTGCGCCGAGCAGGGCGAGGACGCCGAGGAGGCCCAGCCAGATCCAGAGCACGCGCGGCAGCGCGAGCACCTCGACGCGAGCAGCGCACCACGCCTGGCGGACATCAATCGGGAGGCCACGGCCGGCGGCGCGGACGCTCATCCCAGGTCCTCGCCTTCGAGCCCCAGGTAGTGGACGCGCGGCCGCGTGCCCAGCGCCGCCTTCATCACCCTGGAGTCGCGCCCGCGAAGGATCGTGCTGACGGGGCCTGCCGGATCGTTCAGGTCGCCGAACATGCGGGCGCCGACGGGGCAGACCTCGACGCACGCCGGCTGGAGGCCACGCGTGATCCGGTGGTAGCAGAACGTGCACTTGTCCGCAACGCCGGCCGTCCCCTGTGGCGTCCGTTGCCCGGCCGGCACGAGGTACCGTGCCCCGTACGGGCAGGCGACCACGCAGTACCCGCATCCGATGCAGCGGTCCGCGTCGACCAGGACGACCCCGTCGGCGGTGCGGTAGGTGGCGCCGACCGGACAGACCTCCGTGCACGGCGAGGCCTCGCACTGCATGCACAGTCGCGGGACGAAGCGGCTGGCGACGGCGGCCGCGTCCTCCAGTGGCGCGTCACCGGTCGAGGCCGGTGCCGCGGGGAAGCCATGGACACCGGCGTCAGGGGAATCGACCCGGACGGTCCCGTCGGCGGCCAGCGTGTGCCGTTCGATCCACGTCCGCGTGTGCTCAGCATCGAGCGGCACGCCGTTTTCGTGCTTGCACGCGACCACGCAGGTGCCGCACCCGATGCACGCGGACGCGTCGACGACGAAGCCCCAGCGGTGAGCCGTCGCGTCGTAGCCGGCGAGGACGACGTCGGCGGCCGCCGCGCCGTCTCGGGCAGCGCCTGCCCGGGCGAGGACCGTGAGCCAGCCGAAGATCCCCGCTGCGCCGATGAGCGACGGCACCGCCGCGACGCCGAGCTTCAGGAGCTGGCGGCGTGACAGTCTCCGCGGTGGTGGTAGATCGCGCTGATCGGCGGGCTCGGACGGCGCGGGCTCGGCGGCCAGGGGCTCGGCGGCCAGGGGCCCCGGCGACTCGTGCCCGGGCGGCTGGCGCTCGTCAATCGGCCGCTCCGTTGTCATTGGCGGTTTGCCCCGGGCGCGTGACAGGACAGGCAGACGGCATCGTCTGCGAGCTCGTGATCGGCGGGCAGCTTCATGAGGCCGTCCGGCGCGTGACACGTGGTGCACGCCGGTAAACCGGCGAGTGGATGGGCGACCTCGGGAGGTCTGCTGGCCGCGGCCGTGTGCGGGTCGTGGCAGCGGAGGCACGCGGCCCCACGGTAGTGCTCTGAGGGATCTACCTGCGGGAACGCAGGCCGCCGGCCCGGAGTCGTGCCGTGGCAGGTGACGCAGATGGAGCTGTTCAGCACGGGGAGGTGCACCAGCACGCCCGGGACCGAACCGGGATGGGCGACGGATGGCACGTGGCAGGCCTGGCAGAGGAGGTCCGCATGGGCACCGTTCTCCCGGGCGGCCCAAACGTCGCCGTGGCACTGCAGGCAGGCATCGAGCGAGTACGTCGTTGCCCGCCCCGCCCACGCCCGGGCGTCGACCTGGATGTGGGGCGCCCCGTACTGCTGGTGCAGGTTCGATGCGGCGAACGCCGCTCCGCCCATGGCCACGGAGATGACCGTCACCGTGACCACGGCACGAAAGGCGGTGCGCGAGGCACGCCACCAGCGTGCCTGCCGCCTGGCGCCCACGGGGTGCCCGCTCTCGATCGCCGGGTCCTGGCCGGGCATCTCGGGGTCAACCGCCGGTCGATACGTGGCGCATGTTCCGCCGGATGATCACGGCGAGCACGAACGGGATCGCGATGAGGGCAGCGCCGCACACGACCGCGCCTGCGGTCGCGGCGTCAGGACCGAGGGTGAACAGCAGCGCGTGGACCGCCGCGAAGGCCAGCAGGGCGCCACACCACAGCAGGACCGCGGTCAACACGAGCCACGTGAGCACCGGCGCAAAGCTGCTCCGGCCGTCTCGGCGCCGTGCGGCCACGAGCCGTTCGACCAGCAGGAGTACCGCGAGCAGGACGCCAACCTGCACACCGATGTTGTCCACGGTGTGTTCCTTGTTCCTGACCTGCCCGGCAGCAGAGGCGTCCTTCGTGGTGACGCTACGGTGCGCGAGACGCCCCCGATACCGCCGTCCGACAGGCGGGCGTGGCGACTGATGGCCCCCTGGAGGCGGGCCGACAGTCACTCATTCCGCATCCTGTGTGGCCTGTACCCTCCCTCTCGACCGATGTCGGGAGGGCGTTCGACGCGATTGCGTTCATTGAACGCGGCCGCCGGGCTTGTCCTCCCGGTACGTGGACGGGAGGGTCACGTGCCCGCGGCTACCCAGCAGCGCCCTGAACAGCGAACGAAGGGCGATCACGGCGGCCTGGGGCCGAGCGTCACGGCGGATTTCCGCGCCCTCACGTGGCTGGGGATCGCGCTTCCGATCCTGTTCATCGCGCTGGTCGAGACGTTCCGCTTCGTCGTCGTCGAGGGCGATCCTCTCCGCCGGGCCGAGCACGTCGCCATCGCCGCGGTCACGGCGATCGGGATCGTCGGGTTCTCCGTCGGCATCTTCCAGCTCGTCCGGCGGGCCGAACGCAGGATCGTTCGCCAGAACCGCGAGCTCACCGCGATCAACGCCGTCTCCACCGCGATCCAGGGGGAGCTCGGCGTGGAGGAGATCCTCGATGCGGCCCTCCAGGTGGTCGTCGACCGGACAGGGGCTACCGAGGCTTCGGTCGTCGTGTTCGCACACGACGACCAGCCGGAGACCGGGCTCCAGCGCGAGCTCAGCCTCGCGCCACATGCCTCTCCGAGCGCGATCGGCTCGGACCAGCCGCACCTGATCGACATTCCTCTGACCCGAGGGCAGTCGATCATCGGACGACTCCGGCTCCACCTGCCCGACGGCGTCGACGAACCGGATCTCCTCACGTCGGCCACGCTCCAGAACATCGGCCACCAGCTCGCGTGCTCCATCCAGATCGGACAGCTCGTGACCGATCTCCAGCGCCGCAAGTCCGAGGGGCACGCGCTGTACGACGTGCTGCTCCGGATCTCCAGCCAGAAGCCGCTGGGGGACGTGCTGAGCGCGGTCGTTCGCCATGCGCGCGACACGCTGCACGCCGACGAGTCCGTCATCTGTCTGAACGCCGCGACATCGCCCCTCCTGCAGCTGGCGTCGTCGGCGCGCGGGCTCGCGCTCGCCGACGGGACGGTGTGCATCAGCCCGGACGAGGGTCATTTCGATGATCGCGAAGGTCCCCCGGTTGGGGGCATCCGCCCGGGCCCGACCCGCGGCGAAGCGAGCGTGCGGGTGGCACTCTCCAGTCCCGAGGGACCTCTCGGCGAGCTCTGGGTCGGTCGCGGCGCCCAGCTGCCGTTCAGCAGCCGCGAACGCGGCTACCTCCAGACCCTTGCCGAGCTGGCGGGGATCGCGATCACGAGCGCCCGGATGCGCGACAGCGAACGGCAGGGAGCGATCCTCTCGGAACGCGACCGGATCGCGCACGAGATGCACGACAGCCTCGCACAGGTCCTGGGCACCATGCACCTCCGGCTTCGCGCCCTCGGCTCCAGGATCGGCATGACCGGATCTCCGGAAGCCACAGGCGAGCTCGTCGAGCTCGCGAACATGAGCGAGGACGCCTATCGCGACGTCCGCGAGGCGATCCTCGGACTGCGCGAATCGAGCCGCGGCGATCGCGATCTGCTCGAGAGCCTGCGGGCGTACCTCGACCGGTACAGTCACCAGTCGGGCGTCAGGGCGGCGCTGGAGACCGACCTGGACGATGCGTCGGGGATCCCGCCGGGTGCCGAGCTACAGGTGATCCGTGTCATCCAGGAGGCGCTCACCAACGTGCGCAAGCACGCTCGCGTCGGCTCCGCAGTCGTCCGCGTCGAGAGCGACGAGTCGAGCGTGTCGTTCACGATCGAGGACGACGGTCACGGGTTCGACGCCACGACGGTGCTGCTCGACGGCGCACGCTTCGGTCTCCAGACGATGCGCGAACGCATGGGACTCGCCGGCGGGAGCCTGTCGATCGAGTCGACGCCCGGCTGCGGCACACGGGTCGTGGCACGCGTGCCGCGGGTCGCGGTGCCGCACCCGTCACTCGTGGAGGTGGGCCGTGCCAGCTGAGCCATTCAGCCGGGGCGGGAAACCGCCCGACCGGATCCGCATCCTGCTCGCGGACGATCAGCCGCTCTTCCGGCGGGCGATCGCAACGCTCATCGGCGAACAGCCCGAACTCACCGTCGTGGGCGAGGCGGAGAACGGACTCGAGGCGGTCGAGAAGGCGCACGCGCTGAAGCCGGACCTCGTGGTCATGGACGTGCAGATGCCGGTCATGAATGGGGTGGAAGCAGTCCGGCTCATTCGCGATCAGCTGCCGCAGATCAAGGTGGTGATGCTGACGGTCTCCGACTCGGATGACCACCTGTTCGACGCGATCCGGTTCGGTGCGCACGGCTACTTGTTGAAGGATCTTCGGCCGGACCAGCTGTACGACCTGCTCCGGGCGGTGATGCGCAACGAGACGCCACTTTCTCCCATGATCGCAGGTCGCCTGCTCGCGGAGTTCCGGGAGGGCCGGCGCGACGAGGCTCGTGGAGCCGGCAGCGGTGACGCGTCGCGCGTCGGACGAATCCGGACGGTCGCCAGCGACGAAGCCGCCGGGCCGGGGCTGACGCGTCGCGAGCTCGAGATCCTCCAGCTTGTCTCCGACGGGCTCTCGAACAAGGAGATCGGGGTCGGGCTCTCCATCACCGAGGGCACCGTGAAGAACCACGTCCACAACGCCCTGGAGAAGCTGCAGCTCGACAACCGCATCCAGGCTGCGGCGTACGTGGTCCGGCAGGGACTCGGGCGGCGCACCGGATAGCCGTCTGCCGACTGCAGCCGCGGCGGCGCGTGGCCAGGCCCGCAGGGCGCCACCCTGCACGGTACCCGTCGATAGAGCCCGGCGCCCGGGAGAATGTGCCGGGTCGGGGATAGTCCCGGGGCTGCAGAGCGCGCACGATGCCCACCGGCAGGACCCGTGTGGGCGATGGGCTGCGGGATCGCGGGGGAGGGTTGGAGTGCCAGGCACGGGCCCGATCTCCATCGTGGTCCTCTTTGCGCACCCATTGCTCGGCGAGGGCCTCGCCCGGATGCTGTCCGCCGAAGCCGACCTGAACGTGTGCGCCGTTGCGGTGCACACAGACGCGGCCGCGGAGGTGTTGGAGCGCGCCCCGGACGTGGTGATCGTGGAGCGCGGCGTCCGTCCCTCTGCGGCCGATCTCCTGGATCTCGTACCAGGCACGCTCTTGATCGAGTTCGGCATGGACACCGGGCTGATGTACTCGTACCAGCGAGACGAGATCCCGGCCCGGCCGGGAGGTATTCTCCGGGCGATCCGCCACGCGAGGCGAATGCCCGGCGTGTCGGTCACCGGGCTCGTAACCGCCGCGCTGACCCTGTGCGCCGTCGCGGAACTGGCGGCCGGCGCTTGACGGTGGTCCGGAGCGATCGTCCTCCCGCGCGTGCCGAGGAGCACGCGCAGCGTGAGGACCACGGCCCGGCCGCGGCAGGCCCGGCCGCCCCCGTTCCGAGTCGGTGGATCGCCATTCCGACCGCCGACCTGGCGATCGGCGAGCCTACCTGCGGGGCCCTCCGATAGAGCCCTCGGCCCGCCCGCAGGTATACCGGGGGGCCCGGCCCTCACTCCGCCACACGAGTCGGACCTCTACCGGATCTCTATCGCCCGACGGATGGGATCGGAGGCCGGAGAGCCCGAACATCGTCAACGGGGTGTCGGGCCTCCGCGCCTGTGTCTTCGCCCTTCCGATGGCGCGGGGGCCCCGGCCCCTCTGAGGGACCGTGGTGGAGCGATGACGCGCGCGATCAGGACGCCGGGTGAACGGGGCAGCCGCCGGCTCGTGGCCGGCATGGTGGCGGTCCTCGTCATCGGGGTGCCTCTGCTCGCAGTCCTGTACTTCTTCGACCAGTACCGCGACCCCGGACCCAGCATGGTCCAGCGAGGGATCGTGGCCGCCGAGGAGGCGGTCCGCGCCGCGCCGAACGCCATCGGAGCTCGGATCGCACTCGCGACGGCATACCTGGAGGCGAAGCGCTACCGGGATGCAATGGCGCAGTACGACGAGGTGCTCCGGGCGCAGGCCACCAATCGAATCGCCCTGCTGGGCCGGGCCCAGGCATACCAGGCGCTCGGCGACCTCGACGCGGCCACCGCGGACTACCAGACGCTCGTGAAGGTGGCCACCGGGACCGAGATGGAGCGCATCGACCCGCAGCTCGAGAGTGCGTACTACAACCTCGGCGCGATCGAGCTGGCGCGCGACGCGCCGAGTCGCGCCGCCGACCAGCTCGAGAAGGCGATCACGATCAACCCGGCCGACGCGGACGCGCTGAACCTGTTCGCGACCGCCCGGCTCCGGCTCGGTGACGCGGCGGGCGCGATCGATCCGCTTCGCCGCGTGGTCGCCATGGTGCCCCTCGGGTGGTGCGAGCCGTATGCGCAGCTCGCGCAGGCCTACGCCGGTCAAGGCGACGGCCAGGGCGAGCGGTACGCGAACGCGATGAACGCATTCTGCGAGAGGCGTCCCGCGGAGGCGAAGACCACCCTCGAGGCGCTCACGACCGGTCCGCACGCCACCGATGCCCTGCTCGGGCTCGGGCTCATCGCCGAGGATGCCGGCGACGGCAAGGCGGCCGCGGCGTACTACGCGCGCGTCCTGGACGCGAATCCCACGGACTTCAAC
>JAJYJR010000305.1 GCA_021789355.1 Chloroflexota bacterium
GCCGACGGCAGCCGGAAGCCGAAGTCGACCAGGATCTCCTTGCGGGTCCGGTCGTTCTTGTACATCCCCACGACCTGCGGGATGGTCATGTGGCTCTCGTCGACCACCAGCAGCCAGTCGGGCGGGAAGTAGTCGAGGAGCGTCCACGGCCGCGAGCCGGCCGGGCGCCGCGCGAGGTGGCGCGAGTAGTTCTCGATCCCGGAGCAGAAGCCGAGCTCGCGCATCATCTCCAGGTCGAACGTGGTGCGCTGGCGCAGGCGGGCGGCCTCCAGGGCCCGACCCTCCGCCTCCATTTGCGTGCAGCGCTCCTCCATCTCGGCGTCGATGTCGACGATGGCTGCGTTGAGCTTGTCCGCCGGCGTGACGTAGTGGGAAGCCGGGTAGACCGCGACCTCCTTGCGTTCCGCGAGCACCTCGCCGGTCAGCGGGTCGATCTCCACGATCCGCTCGACCTCGTCGCCGAAGAACTGGACCCGCACGACGAAGTCGTCGTAGGCCGGCTGCAGCTCGAGGGTGTCGCCGCGGACCCGGAACCGGGCACGCGTCAGCGACTGGTCGTTGCGCTGGTACTGGAGGTCGACCAGCTGGCGCAGGACGCCGTCCCGGCGGTACTGCCCGCCGACGCGCAGCCGGACGACGGTGGCGCCGTAGTCGACCGGCGCGCCCAGGCCGTAGATGCAGCTGACCGACGCGACGATGATCACGTCCCGGCGCTCGAAGAGCGCCTTGGTGGCCGCGTGGCGGAGCTTGTCGATCTCGTCGTTCCGGCTGGAGTCCTTCTCGATGTACGTGTCGCTCCGGGGCAGGTACGCCTCGGGCTGGTAGTAGTCGAAGTACGAGACGAAGTACTCGACGGCGTTCTCCGGGAAGAAGTCGCGGAACTCGGAGTACAGCTGGGCCGCCAGGGTCTTGTTGTGGGCGAGGACGAGCGTGGGCTTCTGGTGGCGTGCGATGACGTTCGAGATCGTCCAGGTCTTCCCGGAGCCCGTCACGCCGACCAGCGTCTGGTGCTTCATCCCCCGGGCAAGCCCGTCCGCCAGGCGCTCGATCGCCTGCGGCTGGTCTCCGGTCGGCTGGAAGGGGGCGACGAGCTGGAACGGAGGCATGCTCTGAGGATACTACCGGAGAGGCACGTTAGAACAGATGCGCTGTTTGTGCGTGCGCGCCGCGATGGTCCCTTGCCTGGCGGTGCGCCGATGGATACACTTCGGATCGTGACAGTAGTCCGCATTACGTCCATCGACGCACCACTCGACGGCCCTCGCCTGCTGTCGCCCTCGGTCGGCCTGGTGCGCCGGGCGCTGGCGCTCGGCCTGCTCTCCGATCGCGCCGTGATCGAGCGCGTCGACCTCGACCTGGTCCGCGGGATCGCCCGGGCGGCATCCGCGGCGGGGGTCGGGCAGGACGCCGCGCTCGCGCTGGCACACGAGGAGCGCCCCGATCGGCTGGCCGGACTCATCCGGCGGCTCGACGAGGCGCTCGCGGAGTCACCGCTGCCCGACCGCGAGCTGCGCGAGCTCCTGCACGTCTTCGACGTCGAGGACCTGGCCGCGCTGCTCGGGACGTCGGGCGTCAGCCTGCGTCGCTACCTCTCCGGTAGCCGGGCGATGCCGGACCGGACCGCGGCCCGCGTCCACTGGCTCGCGCTCGCGGTGTCGGATCTTGCCGGCGCCTACAACGAGCTGGGGATCCGGCGCTGGTTCGAGCGCCCGCGCGCACAGCTCGGCGGTCGCGCGCCGCGACAGGCGCTCGGCACGGACTGGGATCCGGCGAGCCCTGGCGCCGTGCAGGTCCGTTCCCTGGCGGCCGCGCTGGCCGGGCCCGGCGCCGCGACCTGAGCCGCGACATGATCGGGTTCCGGCACGTCGACCCGCGCTTCCCGTTCCTCTGGGAGAGCGCCGACCAGCCCCCCGCGCGCTGGCACGACGAGGGCGAGGGGCCGGTCCAGTACGTCGCGGAGACCCCCGACGGCGCCTGGGCGGAGTTCATCCGCCACGAGGGAATCACCGACCCGGACGACCTGGCGGGCGTGTCCCGTGCCCTGTGGGCTATCGAGATCCGGCGCCCTCCACGCACCCGGCCAGACGTCCCGGCGGACGTGCTCGCGGGGGGCGCGTCGTCGTACCAGGTCTGCCGGGCGGAGGCGCGCCGGCTGCGCGCTCTCGGCGAGCGCGGCCTGACCGCCCCGTCGGCCGCGCTCCTGCCCGGAACCCCGAGCGGGTGGCACACGGACGGGGGCCTGCGCCCGGGACCAGCACGCGAGGAGCGCGTGC
Organism: Chloroflexota bacterium; assembly: GCA_021789355.1. Next base: position 2,274 of record JAJYJR010000305.1, read on the forward strand.
TGGTGCTCTTCGGCCCGCGTCCCGGTCTGATCGGCTGGGCGGCCTGCGCGGAGGGGCGACCGCGCCCCGACGTCCTGCCGCGCGTGCGCCATCTGGCCTGACGGCGAGCTGGCCTGACGGCGAGCTGGCCTGATGGCGAGCCCGGTGCGCACGGGGCGCTCAGACCGCGAGGCGCTCGGGGACCACGTCCTCAAGGCGAGCCCGGTGCGCACGTGGCGCTCAGACTGCGATCACCCGAACGCGCACGGCTTCCGGCTGGCCCGCGAGGAGACGCGTCATGTCGGGGGGATCGCTCGTGAGGATCAGCGCCGGAGCGAGAGGAGCGCCTCGGCGGCGACGATGGCATCGATGGCGTCAGACGTGCCCGCCCTGGCCCGCAGCTCCCCTGCCCGGCGGGCGGCCACCTCGGTGGTGGGCACGAGGGCATCGCCCCGTTGACGACGCGGCGATGCGCGCGCGATCCCGGCCACGCGGGCACGCGCCTCGACGGAGAAGGTTGGGGTCGTGATGAGCACACCCCGTCGGGCATGCCGGCCATCGCCGGTCTGGTCAGTCGAGGTCGGCCGCATCGCGGATCACCCGGATCTCGTCGGCCCGCAGGTCGACGGAGGGCGCGTCGTCGAACAGGCCCCCGTCGAACCAGTCGATCCAGTCGGTACCGAACGACCCGCCCTCGCGCGCCATCACCTCGAACAGGAGCGCCAGCCCGGAGTTGAAGCTGGCGGGGTTCGCGTAGAGGTTCTCCACCAGGCGCTTCATCAGGCCGTGCGGCAGCAGGCATCCCCGGCGAGCAGGCAGAAGAGGACGCGGTCGAGGAAGTGCGCCACGGCCGGCTGGGAATGATGGCCCCTCGACTCCACGGTCCGGCGTGCGGAGGCTCTGCGCGAGATTGGCGAACCTGGCGGCGACCTGCTCGGTGACGAGGGCCCGCGCCACGTCCGGGCGCAGGCTGTCCGGGTCGCCGAACAGCGCACAGAGGAGGCGCAGCGGCTCCGCCGGCCGCTCCGCCAGGTCGGCCAGGGTGAAAGCGTACGCGCGGTTCGGGGTGCTGGTGAAGTTGGCAAGGCGTAGTCGGTGCCGTGGGGGTCGCTGTTGAGAGTCGGGACGCCGAGCATCTGGCACAGGTCGATGAAGTGCTCGTGCGCGGCGGTCCGCTCGGTCCGCGTGTTGGCGCGCCACCCGGCGGCGAACTCGGCGGCGGTCATCGGGGCGGAGCGCAGCAGGCCGACCACCGGAAGAGGGGTGGCATTCGCGCGACGTGAAGTGGCCTTGCCCCCCCATGCGAGGTGGCCGTATTCCCGCTACACGACGCTTATGCACTCTGCTCGATGGTCCAGGGCTGACGGCGGACGGGCTGGGCTCCCCTCGACGGACGGCAACACCGGTGCTCGTGCACGGACGCCCGCGTTTCGGGTCCCGTCGACGGCCGGGAGGGCGTGTGCTCCGGCCGCGGCCGGAGCACCGCAGTGCATAGTCGACGCCTGGCGGGAATCTGGCCGGGTCGGGCAGGCGGCGCGGCCGGGTCGGGCGGGAATCCGGCCGGGTCGCGTGGTGGCCGGGTCGGGCGGGAATCCGGCCGGGTCGCGAGGTGGCCGGGTCGGGCGGGAATCCGGCCGGGTCGCGTGGTGGCCGGGTCGGGCGGGAATCGGGCCGGGTCGCGTGGTGGCCGGGTCGGGCGGGAATCCGCCCGCCGCGCCAGGTGGCCGGATTCCCGCGACATGACGCTCATGCACACTCGCGCGGGGCGAACGATGGCGTCGAGCATGCCGCGGGCTCGAAGTCGTGCCGCAAACCGCGGTGGCTCGAGCGTGGGAGATCCTTCGCCGACCGCTCGCCGGCGGCTGGGTGCGCTCCGTGCGCCGCCCCAGGGACGCCCAGCAGGCATAGTCGACGCCTGGCGGGAATCCGGCCAGGTCGGGCAGGCGGCGCGGCCGGCGAGCCGACCCGCGGCGCGCAGCGTGGGCCCTGGCGTTGGCGCCGCCAGCGACCCCACCGCTCAGCTCCGGACCGCCAGCGCCTCCCCCAGCGCCGCGTCCACCGCGCGCCGCACCTCGGCCTCCGGGCCGTCGGTTGCGAGGCGCCGCACCGGCACCACCGGCCATTCGGACGCGAGCCGCGCCACGAGCCGGTCGGCCAGGTCGGCTCCCTGCGCGGCCATCCGCCGCTCCGCGTCGTCCGGCGTCACGCCCCGCCCCGACAGGCGCGCTCGCTGCATCTTCGGGCCGCAGTCCACGATCCAGACCACGTCGCAGGCGGCCGCGATGCCCGACTCGACCAGCTTGATCGCCTCGATCACGACGAACGGCACGCCCGCGGCGCCCGCGGCAGCGACCTCCTCGACCAGCCGCTCACGCACGGAGGGATGGACGATCCGCTCGAGGTCGGCCAGCGCGGCGGGATCCCGGAACACGATTGCGGCCAGCGCGGCGCGGTCCAGCGACCCGTCGGCCGCGAAGACGCCGTCACCGAAGCGCCGCCGGATGGCCGGGAGCGTTGGGGCCCCCGGCGCGGTCACCTCGCGGGCCAGCACGTCCAGATCGATGCGACGCCCGCCCATGGCCGTCAGCCAGCCTGCCACGGTGGACTTGCCGCAGCCGATAGGACCGGTCAGCCCGATCCGCACCGGGCGGTGGGCCGGCCGGGCAGAGTCCCGCGGCTCGGGCTTCGGCTCGGACTTGGGCGCGACGGCGCGTCGGTCGGTCATCGCGGCGCGGGCCCCTGGGCGCGTCTGCCGCTCATCGGGGCGCACGCTCTTCCAGGGCAAGCCAGGCGTCCTCGGCCGAGGACAGGGCACGGTCCACGTCGACGAGCTCGCTGGTCAGCCGGCGCAGCTCGACGAAGTTCGCCTGGACCACCGGATCGGCGAGCGCGAGCTCGATGTGGCTCTTGCGCAGGCCGAGCCGTGTGAGGTCGGCGTCGACCGTGTCCTTCTGGCGTCGATACGCGTCCTTGGAAAGCGGCGGGAGCCGGCCGCCGTCGCGCGGGCTCGGCGTGCGTCGCGACGCGCGGCCTGCCGACGGGGCCCGGTCGGCGGACCCCGGTTCCCGGTCCGCTGCCGGCCGCCGGTCGGTGGACACCGATGCCCGGACGGTCGCGGGTTGCCTCGCCGCTGTCTGCCGGCCGATCGCCACTCGCGGGTCGTAGCGGTGCGCCTCGGCCTCGAGGGCCCCGGCAACGGTCCAGCCCCCCGCCACGGCGGCCCTCCAGTCGCGCCAGCCGCCGTCGAAGGGAACCGCCGATCCAGGCGCGCCGCTCTCCCCCGCCTGCACTACCCAGAGCGACCCGCACGTCGATTCCAGCAGGCGGCGGTCGTGGGAGACGATCAGCAGCGTGGCCGGAGAATCGCGCAGGAACCCCTCGAGGGCCTCCCGCGCCGGGATGTCCAGGTGGTTGGTCGGCTCGTCGAGCAGCAACAGGTTGGCCGGGGAGATCCCGAGCAGCGCGAGCTCGAGCCGTGACCGTTCGCCGCCCGACAGCTCGGCGACCGGCTTGAGCACGTCGTCGCCACGGAACAGGAAACGTGCCAGGTAGCCGCGCGCCTCGCCCGACCCCAGGTCCACGCGATCGAGCAGCGCATCCAGCACCGTCTCGCCGGGAAACGCGGCCAGCCGCAGCTGGGCGAGGTACCCGAGCTGGACACCGTGCCCGATCCGGACCACCCCGTCGAGCGGGAACAGCTCGCCCGCCACGGTCCGCAGCAGGGTCGTCTTGCCGGCGCCGTTCGGCCCGACGATCCCGACCCGGTCGCCCCGGCGTGCCTCGAGGCGCGGGATGTGCAGGATGGGCGTTCCTTCCGCCGCCCCGGGTGCCGGCGGGAACCCCACCACGGCATCCCGGACGGAGACGACGATGTCGCCCGACCGGACCGGTCCTCCGCCGACCAGGGCGCCCTGCGGGAGCCGCATCCGCCGTCCCGGTCGGGGCGCCTCCACCTGCCGGATCGCCGCCAGCCGGCGCTCGTGCTCGTGCATCTTCGCGAAGTTGCGGTGGCTGCGGTAGTTCTGGATGAGCTCCAGCTCCCGTGCCGTGGCGTCCTGCGCCGATTCGGCCTGCTTGGCGAGCTGGACATCGCGCGCGGCGGCCTGCACCCCGTAAGCGCTGTACGCGCCCCGGAACGACTCCAGGTGCCGGTCACGCAGCTCCCAGACGCGCGTCACCACCGCGTCGAGGAAGGCACGGTCGTGCGACGCGACCAGGAGCGCGCGCGTGCGGCGGGCCAGCGCGAGCTCGAGCCACTCCAGGGCCGCGATGTCCAGGTGGTTGGTCGGCTCGTCCAGGAGGAGCAGGTCAGGGTCGGCCACCATGAGCCGGGCCAGCGCGGCACGCGTCTGTTCGCCGCCGGAGAGCCCGGTCGGCGGTCGCTCCCACTGGTCGCGCTCGAAGCCCAGGCCGCTCAGTGTCTCGTCCACGCGCTGGTCGAGCCGGTACCCGTCGAGGACCTCGAACCGGTGGCGAAGGTCGGCGTAGTGCGGCGAGCTCACGGCCGCGGCGCCGGCGGCTTCCACCGCGGCCAGTTCGCCCTCGAGGCGCTCGGTCTCGGCGGCGCCCGACCGCACGGCCGCGCGCAGGGTCGGCGCGGAGGTGAACCGCTCGTCGAGGTTCGTCTCCTGCGCGAGCATTCCCACCCGCAGGCCGCGCTTCCGCTCGACCGTGCCGGAGTCGGGCTCGTCGAAGCCGGCCGCCAGGCGCAGCAGTGTCGTCTTGCCCGCCCCGTTCACGCCGACCAGGCCCACCCGGTCGCCGTGGGCGAGCGCCGCGGTCACGTCGTCGAGGATCGCGAACG
>JAJYJR010000306.1 GCA_021789355.1 Chloroflexota bacterium
TCCAGTGCGGCATCGTCGACGTCCCGCGGGACTACGCCAACCCCGCGGGCCCCACGGTGCGCCTCTCCCTGGTCCGCCTCCTGGCCACCGATCCGGCGCATCGCATCGGCTCGCTGGTGGTGAACCCGGGCGGGCCCGGCGAGAGCGGCATCGACTTCGTGCGGCAGGACGCCACCGCCATCTTCCCGCCCGAGGTCCTCGCCCGCTTCGACATCGTCGGCTTCGACCCGCGCGGCGTGGGCGCCAGCACCCCCATCCGCTGCGTCGACAACCTGGACCACTTCATCCCGGAGGACTCGACCGCGGACACCCCGGCCGAGCTGGCCAACCTGCTCGACGGGGCGAAGGCGTTCGCCCAGCAGTGCGGGCAGCGCAACGCGGGCCTCCTGCCGTATCTCTCGACCGAGGACGTCGCCCGCGACCTCGACCAGGTCCGTGCCGCCCTGGGTGACGCGACGCTGACGTACCTGGGGTTCTCCTACGGGACGCTGATCGGCGAGGACTACGCGTCGCTCTTCCCGACTCACATCCGCGCGCTCGTCCTGGATGGCGTGGTGGACCCGAGCCTCGGCGAAGCCACGTTCCGCAAGGACCAGGCCGTTGCGTTCGAGGGCGCGCTCGACCGGTTCCTGGCCGACTGTGCGGCCCGCCCCACCTGCGCCTTCTACTCCGGGGGCCGGCCGGGACCCGCCTTCGACACCCTGATGCGCCAGATCGACCGGCATCCGGTGGCCACGCCGCGGCTGACCAACCGCGAATCGGTCGGCCCAACGCAGGCGTGGGAGGCTGTCACCCAGTCGCTCTACGCGCAGGCCGCCTGGCCCGTGCTGGCCGACGCGCTCGCACAGGCGCGGGCCGGCGACGGGAGCCTCATGCTCCTCCTCGGCGACCCACTCCGCGGCCGCAACCCCGACGGCTCGTACTCCAACCTCGTGGACGCCTACTACGCCGTCACGTGCCTCGACTGGCCGGCGCCGCGCAACCCCGCCGCCTACAGCGCCCTGGCGACACGGTTCACCGCGATCGCCCCGCGCGTCGGGCGGCTGCTGGCGTTCAACGACGTCGACTGCGCCTACTGGCCCACGCCCCCGGAGCGGATCCCCGCCCCGGTCACGGCACCGGGCGCCCCGCCGATCGTGCTGGTGGGATCCACCGGCGATCCCGCCACGCCGTATGCCTGGGCACAGGCCGTCGCGCGGCAGCTCACCTCCGCGGTGCTGGTCACGCGCGTCGGCGAGGGACACACGGGGTACCTCGTGAGCGCCTGCGTGCGCGATGCGGTCGACGCCTACCTGCTCTACCGCACCGTTCCGGAGGCGGGCCTGCGCTGTACCAGCTGAGGGCCGGCCAGGCGCCACCGCGGCGCGACCGGTGTCCCCGTGAGACCATCCCTCCGGATCGGACCGCCGGATTGCTTCGCCGGGAGGCATGGATGACAATCGACGGCTGGGGCACTCGGGGCTGTTGGTGTCCGAGGTGGGCCTCGGCGCCAACAACTTCGGCACGCGGCTCGACGAGGCGCGCGGGCGCGAGGTCCTTCACCAAGCGCTGGACCTGGGGTCACCTTCATCGACACCGCCGACATCTACGGCAAGGGCGCGTCCGAATCACTCCTCGGGAAGCTGCTCGGCCCGCGCCGCCAGCAGGTCGTGCTGGCGACCAAGGTGGGCATGGCCACGAGCGATTCGCCGTACGAGACTGGAGCCTCACGCCGCTGGATCGCCCACTCGGTCGAGGCCAGCCTGCGGCGGCTCGACACCGACTGGATCGACCTGTACCAGCTGCACCGGCCCGACCCCGCCACCCCCATCGACGAGACGCTGCAGGCGCTCGACGATCTCGTGCGGGCAGGCAAGGTCCGGTACGCCGGGTACAGCAACTTCGCGGCGTGGCAGCTGGTCGACGCGGACTGGACCGCGCGCACGGGACACCTGGCCCGGCCCATCTCCGCGCAGGACCACTACAACCTGCTGACCCGTGACATCGAGCGGGAGCTGCTGCCCGCCTGCCGCACGCACGGGGTGGGGCTCGTCCCCTACTACCCGCTCGAGTCGGGGATTCCAGGACCCCCATCGGGCAAGGCCGACGAGTACCCGATTCGTGCTCAGGTGCCTCGCTGCACCTGGCCCGAGTTTGGTGGACTTCGACCGAAATGGTTGCCCGGATGGTTGCCCGGTCTACTCGCCCCTCCCTGCCCTGGAAGGGGCTCCGGGCATCTTCCCACGGGGCGCGCGGATTGTCTCGCCGGCCATCTCGTAGTGGGCTGTCCTACCCGACCGCTGCACGGCGGACAGCGGGTCGGCCAGCATTCAGCCGAGTAGGCTTCCCGTCGTGCATGACAGGAACGCCGGGGCATCCGCCCAGGCCGAGTACGAGCGGCGGGCTGCCCGCCACGCCGCGGACGTCCGCCAGCGGCGACCGCGGATCCTCGCCCTCGGCGCAGCGGTCGCGATCGTCGGCCTGGTGGCCTTGGCCCTGAACCCGCAGTGGGGCGCGGGCGTCGTCCTTGTCGACCTCGTGCTCGTCGGCTCGGCGCTGCTCACGACCCCGAACTCGATCACGTCCTGGCAGACGGGCGCTGCGGGTGAGGTCCGCACGGGACGCCGCCTCGAGCCGCTCGAGGCGGAGGGCTTCCGGATTCTCCACGACCGCAAGATCCCGGGCTCGCGGGCCAACATCGACCACGTCGTGATCGGACCGCCCGGCGTCTTCGTCGTGGAGACCAAGTCCTACAAGGGCTCGCTCCAGATCCGGGATGGCGAGATCTTCGTGGCCGGCCGCCGCAACAACGGCTGGATCGACGAGGTCAGGCGCGAGACTGCGGCTGTGGAGACCTCGCTCGCCGATGAGATCGCCGCTCACGGCTGGGCGCTCACCCCGGTCATCTGCATCCACCGGGCCGACCTGCCGTGGTTCCGCTCTGAGGTCCAGGGCGCGCGGGTCGTGTCGGGCAAGGACCTCGTCTCGCGGCTCCGGAAGGCCGAACTCGTCCTGACGCCGGCCGACGTCGAGCGCCTCGCGGCTCTGGCCGACGCTCGCCTTCGTTACGCGTTGGCACGCGAGGGCTGACAACAGTGGACGTGACGCAACGAGCGCCACAGCGATGACCTACGCGAACAGGTCCATCGTCCGGTAGTGACATGGATCGGTCTGTCGACGCAGACCGGCGAACTCGAGTGGTCTTGACATTTGTATATCCCATCGCTATACTTCGCTCGTCCAGTGGCCAGTCTCGATTGGTGAGGGCCGTTATAGGCGTATGCCCGACCGGTGGTTACCGGAGCTCGAGTGGGATGAGAACAACGAAGACAAGCTCCTCGAACGGCACAACGTCACGGCAGCAGAAGCGGAGGAGTGTTTCGCGAATCCGAACAGCCGGCGACGAACAGGAGACGACCTTCTTCTGCTCGGTGTCACCGATGGAGGTCGGATGCTTCTTCTCGTCTACGAACAGAAGAGCAGCGGGACTGTCCGCGTCTACTCGGCCCGCGAGATGACTGACGGAGAGAGACGGACTTATCGCCGGGTGGCCAAGTGATGCACGACGAGTACCGAGATTCCCTTCTTGATACCGACTGGGCGGACGTGTGGGAGTCCTTGCCAGACGCGCCTTCTCTCGTCCCACGAACCAAGACCAGCCAAGTGACGCTACGCGTCCCCTCAAGACTGCTCGCACGGCTGAAGACGGTCGCCGCTGCGAAGTCACTGCCGTACCACTCGCTGGCGCGAGCCTGGATCGCCGAAAGCCTCAGGTCTGCCTCGCTGCCGATGCCCCACCCGGGAGGCGAAGAGCCACAGTCGGTGCAGCTCAACCTCAAGCTCGACCAGGACCTCCTTGACACCCTCAAGCGCAAGGCCGGCGAGCTTCGGCGGCCATATCATGCCCTCGCTAGGGACTACATCGAAACGGCCGCGGAGCGGGAGGAGGCGGCTCTTGGGATCGTCCAGCGATCGCCCGCAGCCACGCCTGCCATGAGCGACCTGTTGGTTCTCTTGCTGCACGCTTCAGGGAGCGGTGGCCAAGAAGCGATCCGGGGTATGACTCGCTTGCAGAAGTTGCTGTTCGTCATTGAGCAGAAGTTGAGCTCCGGATCGCACTTCTACGCCTACAACTACGGGCCTTTCGATGAGGCCGTCCACGACGCCGCGAACGCCCTTCGCCTGGCTGGCTTTCTACGAGGATCACCGGCCGTGAAGTCGGCGCCACCTTCGTTTGCAGACATGATCGCGACGGCGGAGCGGCGTTCCGGGCCGCGTGATCCCGGTGGACCTGAACTCTTCGCGCTGAGCGACCGCGGGCACGAGGCGGCCGAGCGCCTCCGCCGATCTAGCCGCGCGTACGAGACGCTGTTTGCGAGGATCGCCGAGATCCGGCGGGAGTGGGACACGCCCCAACTCGAGGAGCTGGTCGATCGCGTGTACGCCACCTGGCCCGCCTATGCCGAGAAGTCGCTGATCCGTGAAGAGGTTGTCGAGCGCGCGGGGAGGCGCGGCCGGTCATGACGGAGCGTCCGTCGCTTCACCACATCGTTCGGATACGAACATCCGACGATCTCAGCTTCGTGAACCCCGCCCTAATGGACGAGGTCATGGTCAACGCGAACCTGCTCGAGCACTGTCCTGACAGCACCGCAAGTGCCCTTCGTCTGACCACGCTCCCCTACAGCATCGACCCAGTACTTACACGATTTCAGGTGCCTGCGTGGTGGCGGAACGAAAAGGGCGAGACGAAGCGGAACTACGCGCGCCTCGGCGCCGCGTACGTGCAGGGCACCTCAGTTCAGATTGCATCCGGGCCGCTGCTTGAAACGGTGCCAACCGACGACGAATGGCGCGTCATTGCCACCAACGTGATCGCATATCAGCGAGACCGCCTCGTCCAGATCCACCCGCAGCTGGAACTCTTCCGTGGCGAGCTCCGGCCCGTCCGGCTGCTCGCGCCAGCTCTCGTTGCCTTCACTCCCGCCGAGGACCGCGTCAACCGCCTTCTCGCCGAGGCAGCCGCCGAGTCCGCCGGAATCCACGTCGGTCTGCCCGTCATCGTGCCGCCCGACCGCCTTCGCGATCCGGCCCAACTTGAGCAACTGCTGCAGTCGGTGCCTATCGAGGGCATCGGTTCGTATCTCTTGTGGACGCCGCAGGTCTCAGAGAACGGGCTCATCGAGGACCCAACCCTCCTTCCTGCCCTGTTGAGGCTCGTCTCGTCCTTGGCGAACCGCGGAGTACCCGTCGGGCACCTTCATGCCGGGTACCTGACGTTCGCGCTGCATGACGTCGGGATCTCTGCCGCGGTCCACCACTTGGGATGGGTCGACAGGGGTGAACCGGCGCACCAGACGGGAGGCGGACCGCGGTCATGTCAGACGTACGTGCCCGGGATTCGGCGAACCGTCCGTTTCGATCGAGCGGAGAGCCTCGGCCGCGACCTCGAGGCGCGGGTCTTCACCGAGCGGTACTGCTGGTGCAACTTCTGCGCGGGCGCGTTCAATGCGGGACAGCATCCGCTTGACCTGCTCCTTGAGAGCCAGACGGTCACCGACAAGCGCGGGCGGCAGCGCCTCACGCCAACCGGCCGTGCCACCGCACTCAACACGTTTCACTATCTGCACGCCCGGAGGCAGGAGGTCGAGGCGTTCTCTCGCAAGTCCGCCGCCGACGTGGTCCGGGAGGACATCGACAGGGCGGCTGCGCTCGCCGGCCAGCCAGAGACCGGGCGCCTCAGGCGCCTCGCGGTGGGGTTGCGATCTGCCTAGCCTGACCGCGGCGGTCTGCGATGGGGTGACCTGGCGGCGAGGGTGTCACGAGAGCCAGTACGCCTCCCCGCCCTCGGAACCGGGTCGTCGCAGGCGACGGAGATCTGTTCAGAACGTCGGTGGACGACGACGGCGGCGCGGGCGAAGAGACGTTGCCCGGCGGCACGAGGCTGACCAAGGGCGACCCGCGGCCGGCGATCACCGCGGCGATCGGCAGGAGCGGGCGAAGACGTGGCATGCCGTCCTGCACTGCCATGGTCTCGGCGTCGTTACGGCGACAATATCAAGGCGCCAGTGCCTCCGCGCCGAACCTTGACTGAAACCCCTCGACCCCATCGTCGATGAGGTTGGCTTGGTCGGGGTGCGGATTCCGAGGGTTTCCGGACAGTCGTTCCGATCCTGGGAATGATCACGTCAAGTGGTGTGGGCCCACCGTACTTTCCCATGGCCCCGGACAGTCTTCCTAGCTTCGCAGCACATCTCGCATCATGGCATGGGATCGCGTGCCGTCAACCGTTCTCGCGGATCGCTGTTTCGACCGCTTCAGTCATACCCCGTTCGTCCTATGACTATGCCTGGGTCATCGGCGGGTCAGCCGCGCGCGAGCAGCGGCCCGACCTCCGTGATCAGGCGGGTCATCGATTCCTCGTCGTACGCCGACGGGAAGAGGCCGATGAGGTGCCGGTACCCGAGGTCGACGTATGGGGCGAGGCGCTCGGCCACGTCCTCGGGGGTGCCGACCGGCTGGTCGGTCCACGGCAGCGCCACCCGGTTGCGCTGGAACGCCTCGTGGAGCAGCCGCTCGGCCTCGGCGCGATCGTCACGGATGATCACCACGCCGACGTTCGTGGTGCGCTCGATCTCACGCGGATCGCGACCCACCGCCGCGCAGTGCTCGAGCAGGATCTCCTCCTTGTGCCGCACGGCCTCGATGCCGCCGCCCACGTTGTTCATGTCCGCGTACTGCGCGACGAGCTTCAGGGTGACCTGCTCGCCACCGCCCCCGATGCAGATCGGGAGGTGCCGCTGGACCGGCAATGGGTCGTTCCGCACGTGCGAGGCGCGGTAGCGCGAGCCCTCCGGCGCGGAGGGCTCGGTCCCGTCGAGCATGCCGCGCATGATCGGAAGCGCCTGGCGCAGCCAGCGCAACCGCTCCGGGGCGCCCGATCCGAACTCGAAGCCGAAGTCGTGGGCCTCGCCCTCGAACCACGCGGCACCGATGCCGAGGATGGCGCGGCCGTTGCTGATGTGATCGAGGGTGGTGGCCATCTTGGCCACGAGGGTCGG
>JAJYJR010000307.1 GCA_021789355.1 Chloroflexota bacterium
GCCACACGACGCGCATCTGGCACACCCGCAACCCCTGGACCAGCAAGCATGAGACGTTCCCCGTCTGCATCAGCGACGAGGCCCTGCGCGAGTGGGAGCTGAACCGCGTTCGGCTGGCGAACGCAGGGTATCCCGACCGGCCGCCCGAATTCGACAGCCCGCACTACCGAGCCTGGAACCTCTCGGAGCCCGGCCGATCCCTCCGGCCCAAGGACATCGAAGGCGCTCACACCACCCTGGGCGTCGACCCCACGGCGACCGTACTCGGAACCTGGCATTCCGGCACCGCCGACTGGGGCCTGAAGATCAACGTCGGGCGTCGTGTGGACGGCACGATCGTGCATCACGTCGTGGTGCAGCATGGCGAGACGCAGCACGACGCGGTGTTCACCGCGCCGGATGAGGCGGCCGCCCGTGCACAGATCGACGATGCTAGTGCTGATCTGGTCGCCGAAGGCCTGCCGCCCCTGTTCTGGGTATCAGCCGACGAGTTCTTGGCAGAGCTTTCCGACGCGGCCTGACGAGAACGGCCGGGCCACCATGCACCACGCACGGTGGCGCTGGTATGTCAGGATCACGCGGCGACTACGGTGCGCCGACGCCGAGCTGACCGACACGCGAGCGCCGTGCGAACCATCGAGACGCCCGCCCCGGAGGTTGCCCGAGGCGGGCGTCTCCGCGTGACATGCGGGGGCCGCAGTCCTTGTGGCTCTACTGCGCCCGGCCGGCGGCCAGGATCCATCCCCGGTTCTGCTCCTCGGCGGCGTGTTCGCAGGCGAGGGCGACGTTGCGGAAGTAACCCGCAGCGCCAGCGAAGTTGCCGGCGGCCAGGCTCTCGTGGGCCAGGCGCTCTAGGTTGCGAAGGTGGGGTTCGAAGCGGGCGCGAACGTCATCGGTCACGGGATCGCTGCTGCTCGAACGGCTCATGGTGCTGCTCCCCGTCCGGCATCCGGCGGACGCGCGATCGCACCGGTTGGGCGACACAGGATGTTCGGCGGCGACTGCCGAGCGTCAAGGATCGGCGAGCACGGAGATTGCCTCGCTTCGAGCGGGTTCGAAGCGGAGTGGCAGGGCCGAGCCCGAACGCCCGGCCAGCGCCGAACGTCGGAGCGCGGGCTCGGTCGGATCCGGCAACCCTCGTCGGCACCGTCATCCGCGACGACGGGTCTGACGCGGGTAGCCGAAACATTCAGTGATCCCGGGGCTCTTCGGGCCATGGCGGGTGTACCGGGCTCCCGACAGCATGGCGGTCATGGATGCCCTCGTGCCGGCCGCACAGCCGATCCCCGCGCTCTCCCTCGCGTCCGCTCGTCTCGCGCTCGAGCAGGCCACCGATCTGCCGACGGTCGCGGCCATGGTGCCGCGCCTCGAGGTGATCCGGGTGGCCGCCCAAAGGGCCAAGGCATCGCTCGACGCGCAAAACGACTGGGCCTCGCTCAAGCTCGAGGCCGAGCGCAAGGCGGGCCGGATGCTGTCCGAACTGCGTCGCTCCGGGGAGCTGCGGTCCGGCCGACCCAACGCTGACATGCCGTCAGCATTGCACGAGCTCGGGATCAGCCAGCAGCAGTCCTCCCGCTGGCAGCGCCTGGCGGGGGTGCCCCAGGAGCGGTTCAGCCAGTGGCTGGCCGAGACCCGGGCCATGGAGAACGAGATCACCGAGGCCGCACTGTTCGCGCTCGCCGTGCGGGCCGCCCCGGAAGGGTCGCCGGGCGCGCCCTTCGTCCCGCCCGCCCCCGCCCCACGCGCCGACGTGCCGCGCAACGTCATGCTCGAGGGAGACTGCTTGCCCATCCTGCGCACCTTGCCCGACAACAGCGTGGACGCCCTGGTGACCGATCCACCGGCGGCGATCAGCTTCATGGGCGCGACGTGGGACAGCGATCGGGGCGGGCGTGAGCAGTGGGTCGGGTGGATGACCGAGGTGATGCGGGAGTGCCATCGCGTCTTGAAGCCCGGCGCTCACGGGCTCGTCTGGGCGCTGCCCCGCACCAGCCACTGGACCGCCTGGGCCCTGGAAGATGCCGGCTTCGAGATCCGCGACCAGGTGCTCCATGTCTTCGCCCAGGGGTTCCCGAAGAGCCTCGACGTGAGTAAGGCCCTGGGGGCCAAGGTTCTCACTGGAATGTGCGGGCCGGCGGCGCAGCGCCTCGCCGCGATGGGGGAGGACTACGAACCCACGCCGCTCGCCGGTACGCCCGGCTACGGACGGACGGGCAACTTCCGCAACCACGACACCGGGTCGCCCTCCATGACCATCGAGGACGACGCCGCGAAGGCATGGGAGGGCCGCGGAACGGCGCTGAAGCCGGCCCACGAGGTGTGGTGGCTCGTCCGGAAGGCTCCCGAGGGTCCCGTGGCGCTCAACGCCCTGCGATGGGGCACCGGCGCTCTCAATATCGACGGGTGCCGCATCCCCTTTGCCGGCGACGTCGACTTTGACGAGACCGCGAACAAGAACGACCACGCGAAGTTCGGAACGAAGCCCGGCGGCAACCACGTGTATGGCGACGACTCGATGGTGGCGCGCACCAGCTACCGCGACCGCATGGGTGGCGAAGCCGATCTCCCGCGTGCCGGCAACCGCACGGCCACCTTCGGCCGCGTCGGCGAGCCGACCACCAGCGGGGGCGATGGGTCCGGCGGCTGGCAGGCGGACCCCATCGGTCGGTGGCCCAGCACCGTGGTGCTCACAGATGCCGTATTCGACGGCGACTATCCCGACGAGGTGGTTGGCGGTGGTCGGACCGACGTGGCGGGCAACCGGCCTGCGCGCCGTACAACCGGGTCCTGGGCCAACAAGCCGCCGCAGGTCCTGGACGGGCAGCGCATGGATGCGGGGAGCAAGTCGCGCTTCTTCCTCCTGCCCAAGGCCAATCGGCGGGACCGGGACGGCGACGTTGACGGCAACCCGATCAGCGTGCCCGCCCAGCGTTGGGTGCAGTACCAGACCGGCAATGGGAAGAGCGGACGCCCCTCGAGCCTCTCTGCCGGCCGCGACACGCGCTACCGCAACACCCATGAGACGGTCAAGCCGCGGGCCCTGATGGAGCATCTCGTGAAGCTGATAGCCCCGAAAGGGGGCGTGGTGCTCGATCCCTTCGCGGGCTCGGGCCGACCGGCGTCGCCTGCGTCGCGGTGGGTTGCGACTATCTGCTCATCGAGCAGGATCCAGACGCGACGGACATCGCGCGTGCACGGCTCGGCTCCTCACTCCGCGACTGACCGAGGCTACTGCCTTCGGTCACCCCGCTCCCTGCTGCTCGAGGCCAACGACTCTGGGCGACACGCCTGTCTCCGCCGCCGTGGCCGCCCCGGCGCGGCTGCCGCCCTTGCTCAGGAATCGGCAGGCACGCCCAGAGGTGGCCGGGTGAGGACGAGCTGCTGGCCTTTGAGCGCCGGCGGCGGCACGCCCGCCTCTCCCGCTTCGGCGCGGGTGAAGATCGTTGTGGGAATCGCGGCAATGCCCCCGATGTGTACGGAGACGTGCTCGTTCGCGGCGGCTTCACTTCGGGTCAGCACGGGGTTGATTGCTGACCGGATCGCCCGCCTCTGCTGAGATGGGCTGGACAATGATGTGCCCCCCCTTCGCCGGCGTAGACTCGCCCCCGCAATGGGTATCCTGCAGCGCCTGCTCAGGCAGCCGGACGGCGTGGCGGTTGAGCCTCAGCTCTCTCCTGCGAGCCAGGAACGGTACCGAAGGCTGTCGTCGCCAGAGCGTCGCCGCATCCTGCGCCGGGCGGAGAAGGAAGCGGCCGGGTCACTCAGGGTCGATCCCGGCCGCAGCCGTGCCGGCAGTCCAGTCCGACCGAATGCAGAGCATGGGGGCCTCTGAGCCGGACGACGGCGTCCCGACAAATGCGTCGGCCAGCGCCAGAGCTTGCCACGGCGGGCATGGCCCGCAGGTCAGAGTCGGGGCAGCGTAACCTTTGTCCCAAGTCGAAGCGGCGAGGTTCGTATGCCCGGGTCGCGTGATCGTAGTTCAGCACGTCACGGCGACGAAGCGACAGTGCGTCCAACCACCAACGCCGTGGCCGGCATCGCGCAGGGTTTCGGGCAGGCGGCTGGGGCGATCATCCAGCCTACGGCGACCCCTGTCCCGCCCGAGTTGCGGAGCCTCGACTTCGCGCACGTCTTGCGTGAAGAGGCGTCGCGGGTCACGGCAGCGCGAGAGCGCGCGCTCGCACTACATCGCACCGGAGACATCGACGCCGCTGGTCACGAGGTCGAGGACGCGGTACGCGATGTGATCCGGCGGCTGCTGCCTGAGGCGTACTACGTAGGGCACGGACACATCGTGGACCAGACGTGGCACGTGAGTCCGCAGATCGACGTGATCATCGCGGACGCCACCTGGTCGCAGGTGATGTTCACAGCCGACAACGGGACGCAGTTCTTCCCGTACGAAGCGGTCTATGCGATCGGCGAGGTGAAATCCACGTACGACCGCTCAGCGCATCAGCTTGCCGAGTGGATCGAGAAGATCAAGACGATCCGGACCCGCCTGAGGCGCAACCCCACGCCTCCGAACTACCTTGGCAACGGGCTGTACCTCGGTGCGAACCTCAACGTGGACGAGAGGCGCCCGTATCGAAACCCGCTGTTCAGCTTCGTGCTATACGCCGCTGGCGACGGTTTCCATCCGGACGACGAGGCCGACATGTATGTCACCACGCCCGCAGCGGAACTTCCATCGGCGTCATGTGTGCTGGGTCGGGGGGTGTATCTCCAGGCCCACGTGACCAAGCCCGGCGTCAGGCCGCGCCGCCTCGACACCTACGTTGTGCACCCTGAGTACGAGATGCCTCCGGAGACGGCGGATCTCGAGACGAAGTGGGTCTGGGTGGAAACCGGGCCTGACCTGCCCGAGGCCGGGCTCCCGCTGGGCTTCCTCTACGCCCTGCTGCTCAGCCATCTGCGAAGTTGCTTCCTTGAGCATCCGCGCGAGGAGGACTACTTCCTGCCGCTGCTCAGATGGCGCCACGCAATCTCATATCCGCGCTCCGAGCCGCTTGGCGAACCGTCGAACCAATAGCTCGCAGGCGGCAGCGAGCCGATCCCGCAACGGGCGAAGCCTTTGCCGTGTCGGAGAACTGGCAGCACGCTCGTCATGCTCAGGAACGTAGGGATCGGCTCAGTAGTCTGTACTGGCTCTCTTGGGGCGCGGTTCTCGCATACCTGCACGCGACATCGTCCGGATCCCGATGCCGTCTCGCCCGACGAGCGCGTGCTGGTCTTCGGGCTACTGGCGCCGTTTTCGGCCCTGGTCCTGTCATCGACACTGAAGTGGACGGCGGAGTTTGCCAACCATGTGGCGGCCGTATACCACGAGTCAGAGGCTCTTGGCCAGGTATGGCCCGACGAGGGTTCCAAGGTCCAAGGGTGGCTTCCCCAGATCCTGGGCGGAGGCACGTCGCTTCCGTGCCCTTGGTCTGCGTCCTTGGCGCGGTGCTGCTCCATGTCCATAGAGAATGTCGCGCCTACCGGCGATCCTTCGCGCTGGCCGGCGGTGCCTGCACGTTGTGGCGCGGCAGCAGTCCGTCGTGTTCGCGCTGATACTCTCGGAGCAGCTGATCCTCGCGCTTCTTCGGACGTGAAGAAGGCTCCACCTTGAAGTGGGACACGGCCTTGGTGCCGGGCTTCTCGTCTCCCCGTTTGTGGCTCTGAAGCCGCACCCGGATGCTCTCCTCCGACATGCCGATATAGACCAGCTCCTTGTCTCTGAACAAGGCGTACACGCCCGGTTCATCCGGCGCGATGTCGATACGCTTCGACCTGAACGGACGCCGGTTCCCCTCGATCGGCATGACGCGCGCCTCCAGCTTCTACCCGCCGTTGGGCAGGCCCAGAACGTCCGTTCCATTGTACTTGAGCGACGTGCACGGCCTGGCGCTACCGACAGAAGAGGCGACGCGCAAGACGCACAGGCTGTCGCGGCGAGCGATCGGCTGTCACGGCCACATGGCGACCTCATGGGGGACGGTGCGCCGGCCCTGCCTGGCGACGCTGCCAGGCCGGGACGCCCGCATTCGGTCGCCCGACCTCCGGCGAACAGCCCTGTGTGCCGTCAGGCGGCCACGTCAGCCCGTGCAGGGGCCGGATGCGGGCGAGGGGCCGGCCGCAGGTGCTCGACGGCTTCTCAGCGGCTTCTGGGCAGAACCGCCGCGATCGGCCTGGCCGGACCCACGATGAGCCGGACGGCCCGTGGCGGACACGCGGCGCTGGGCCATCCTGCGTGGATGGAGGAGCACCTGCGCTGTCCACGGTGTGCCCGCGTGGCCTGGGTGCGGGGCAACGCGGTCGTGGTGGCGGGCGCCGACGGGCCCCTGCGCATCGCCACGGCCGGCACCCGCGGACCCGCGCCCTGGACCTGCGCCAACTGCGGGTACGAGGTGGAGGCCGAGGGCGTCCTCGGCGCGCGCCTCGCGCGGATCCCGGAGCACGGGGCCGCCCCGCACGCTGGCCTTGTGCCGGGTCGGGATGACGCGTAGGGTGCCCGGATGAGCGTGCGGCTGGTCTCAGGCGCTGCCGCGGCCGCGTTCCTCGCCGGCCACGTCCGGCGCGCCCCCGGCGGCAGTGCCTCGCGCTGCTCGTGCGGCTGGATCGGTGGCGACTGGCCGGCCCATCGGCGGCGCGTGCTGACGGCCTGGCTGGAGGAACGGCGGCTGGCCCTTCGCGCGCGCCTGCTGGAGGAGGAGGGGGTCGAGGTCCCGTAGGGGGCGCGGCGTGCTGGTCATCTCCTCGTCCGGCTCCGCTCAGGGGCCGGCGGGAGCGATCAGGGGGTCGTGATGTCGACGCCCGCGACGGCGCTCCCCGATACCGGCACGAGCGTGCCCGGCGCGGTGGTCGTGGTCCCGCCGCTCGCGTAGAAGTAGGACGTGGCCGGGCTCGGCGGGTTGTCCACGACGATCTCGTAGGACCCGTCCGGGACGGTCAGCGCATACGCGCCGGATGTAGCGGTCAGGATCCCCGCGCTGTATCCGGAGCTGCACCCGTCCACAACGGTCGTATCGACGGCATTCACGCGCCA
>JAJYJR010000308.1 GCA_021789355.1 Chloroflexota bacterium
CGGTGGTCGCCGCCGCATCAACAACCCCGCCGACCGTTCGTCCGACACCTGCGCCAACCATCGCGCCGACGCCGAGCGCGAGCCCCCGCCCAGTGACGACGCCGGGCCCCATGCCCACGGCGATCCCGAGCGTTGCCCCGAGCACGGCTCCCTCGGTGGCTCCCTCGGGGCCCGCGCCGGTGGCCGGGTTCACGGCCACCGCGGATCCGGCCGCGACCGGTAGCGCCGATGGCATGATCGACACCAGCCTCGGCCTCATCACGAGCTACACCTGGTCGGCCGACTCGGGGGCCGTGTTGAGCAGCGCCAGCGCCGCCGAACCGACGATCACGTTCTCGACGCCGGGCCCGCACACGATCACCCTCACCGTGACGGGGCCGGGCGGCAGCTCCACCGCCACGCACACCATCACCGCCACGGGGGGTGCGGCCGCATCGGCTGCCGCCACGCCGTCCCCTTTACCGCAACCGACCGGCTCACCGCGCCCGACGCCAGTCGGCGCGGCCACCCCCGGGACCGGGAGCTCGGGTCGTCCGTTCCCGTGGGCCGAATGGCTGGCCTACCTGCTCGCGCTCGGGGCCCTCGGGGTGCTGCGGCGCTGGCGCGCCGGTGCGGTGCCCGGTGGACGCTGGTCGTGGGGCGGGGTCGCCCTCCTGACGGCCGCGGCGCTCGCGCTCCTCGCGGGCGGGTCGGTCGGGCCGGGTCCGCTCGGCCTGGCGCCGACGCTGGGGCTGCTCGGGCTCGGGATCGGCGCGATCGGTCTGGCCTGGCTCCGGCCACTGCCCGCGCGTCGCGCGGCCCGTCTGTTGGCCGCCCTGCTCGCCGCCCTGCCCGCTGCCTTCGCCGCCCGGGGCGATGTGCTCCTCCTGGCCCTGGCCTTGGTGGGGATCGCCGCCGTGGAGGCCCTGGGCTGGCTGCGGCTCGAGGATCCCGACGACCCCTGGACCGCCAAGCCGGCGAAGGGGGCCGACGAGTCCTGGGCCGCGCGCTCGGCGGAGGGGACCGAGCGGGGCGGCTCGTCGGCCCGCGAGCAACCGTCCGTGAAGCATAGGCAGGCTGCCGATAGGCCGTCCGCGCCCGATCCGCGGGCGGCGACCAGCGGGCCGATCGCGCCCGCGGCCGACGAATGGTCGGTCGAGGATCGGTGGGCGTCCGACCAGTGGCCCTGGCCCTCGGCGGTCGGCACGACGAGAGCCGATCAGCCGGGCAAGAAGCCGGACAGAAAGGCTCGCGGCGGGTGGGCACAACTCGATCGGTAGCACCCCCGGCCGGGCCGGGCCGGCGCGTCAGCGCAGGTGCCAGTTCCGCAGGGGCGAACGCAGGGCGCGTGCGCGTTCCGAGAGGATCGGGTCGTTCCTTCGGGCGGCGTGCCAGGACTGGAGCGGCGTTGGCAGGGGCGGCAGGCGAGCACCGCAGTCGGGGCACAGCTCGCCCCACGCCCCGCGCTCCGACTCGCAGGGAGGCGCGCCGGCGGCCATGCCGACGCACAGCCCAGCCGGTGTCTCGTCGAGCTGGTTCAGGCCGATCCGCTCCATGACCCGTCGATTCTGCGCGGCCCCGGCTCGACGTGCCAGAGCGCGCTCGGACCCAGAGGGTGCGGGCTCCCTCGGGCCCCCGGGTCCCGGTGTGCGCGCGATGGGGCGGCGGGACGCAGGCAGCCCCGCCGGGTGCGTGTGCGTTCAGCACGACCCGCTCCTCGTGCGTCAAGGACGGTTGGCCAGTGCGGCGTCCGGGGTTCGCTAACTGTGGGGCGGTTGCGTATGCAACGACTACAGGCGTGCGATCTCCTCGATCTCCGCGGCGACCCGCTGCATGAACGTGTCGGTGGCGACAAGGGTCGGTTCGTCGGCGAAGCCAGTCGTGCCGCCAGCCAGGCGGCAGGCGAGCGCGGCATCGATGAGCCAGGCCCATTCGGGCACCTGCACCCGCGCCCAAGCCGCCCCCTCCTGCTTCGAGCAGGGCGTCCCGGTCGCCAGCGTGCGCCACGCGCGGCACAGGGTCAGCACCGTGTAGGCGCGAGCGCCCGGGGTGATCGACCGAACGTCGCGCTGGCACACCTCGTCTGCGTAGCGTGCCAACGAGGCCAGGAACTCCGCGTGCGAGATCGGCGGGACGAGGGAGCTCGGATCGGGACCGTAGAGGGTGATCCCGGTCTCGCGCACGAGATACCAGTTCTGCAGCCACAGGTTGGCATCGTCGCGCCGATGGAGGGGCTCGCCCGGGCTGATGACCGCCAGCGCGCCGCCAGCGCGGAAGGTGCGCAGCGTCGCCTGGCCGACGTAGGCGACCTCGATGCGGTCCTCCCAGACGGGATGGCAGGTCACGAAGGCGGCGTGCATGCGCTCGAGATCCGCGAGATCGAGCACGCCGAGCTCCGAGACGGTCACGGCCACCAGATCGACATCGCTGGCGTGCGGATCGAAGCCGCCCGTGGCGGCGGAGCCGTAGAGGTAGAGCCCGACGAGTTGATGACCCAAGTGGGCATGGATCTCCACCGCGAGGGGCTCCACGATCGACGGCGTGCTGGGCTGCAACACAGCATCAGGTTGGGGGTGACGTTTCGACGGGTCAAGCAACCCGACCGGCCTCGCTCGTACATTGCGTCCGCAACCGCCCCACAGTCAGCACACCCCCCCGCGGCGTCAGATGTAGTCCTCGATCAGAAGGACCGCCAACTTCTCGGCTTCGCGCTGGGGGTACCCAGGCAGGTCCCACGTGAGCGACTTGCCGTCCGAGACGAGACCGACGAGGCGGAAGCCCCAGCCGGGCGGGTCGGTGACCTCGAGCAGCCAGTGCGAGGCGTAGATGACGAGCACGATCCGCTCGCCTTCTCGAGCGCACGGCTCGGCCCAGCCCATCTCCGCGTTGATGACCTGCCCTGCAAGGCGCGGCTCCACACGGCGAGACGACTGGAAAGAGGCGACCTTTCGCTTCCACTCGTCCGGCGGTTGGTCCAGAGGTGGTGTCTGCTCCATGTCCTGATAGTCGCCCCCGACAGCTTCGGGGGCAAGACGGACTTGCCAACCGTCCTTGCCGCACAAGACGCGCTCCAACCCTTGACAGCGCCATCCCCTCGCCCAGCCTCCAGCAGACCCGCAGCGCGGGACCGCAGGGTGAGGGAGCACGACGATGGACGACGCGACGCGACAGCCGGTGGCCGGCGGGGCGAACCGCCCGCAGCTCAGCCTTCCCCTGTACCTGGTCGCCGCGCTCGCCGCGCTGGGCTGGCCGCGCCTGGCCCCCGACGCCGGCCTCTTCGCGCGCCTGGGCCCCGACGCGAGCGCGATCCTGTGGGTGCCCTTCGCCCTGTGGGCGGCGGCCGAAGGGGTGCTGCTCCTGGCACCGCATGTCGGGGCATTGAGCGCCGGCGACGCGCGCCGGCTGGCGATCGCCCGGCTGGTCAGCGGCATTCGCCTGCTGGCGCGCTGCGCGGTGTGGCTGATCCCACTGGTCATGCTCCTGGGGGCCGATCCACTGGCCTGGGTGGATCGGCTGACGAGCTCGCTGCTCAACCTCGCCCTGGCGGCGGCCGGCGTCGCCATCTTCGCGGTGGCGATCCCCCGGGCGGGGCGCACCAGCTTGACGGCCGTCGCGGGCCGCTATGACCCCACGAACCCATCGCGGGCGGACGAACGGGGCGACGATGGCCCGGCACGCGCCGGATTCCCGGGCGCGCGCGCCGCTTCGGCCGGCCGTGGCGCGGCCGGCTCGGGCGTGACGCTCGACCACGCGGTCCCCGCGGCGGGTGCTGGTGTGCTCGATGCCACGCTGCGTGCGCTCCGGGCTTGGCTTCGTCGTGCGGCCGGCGTCGTCGTGCGGGTGGGCGTCCCGCTCGTGCGCGCCGCTATGCGCTGGACGGCGAGTGGCGCGGCCGCCCTGGATCCGCGACTGGGGACCGATCCGCTGGTCACCCTCGAGACGGCGACGGCCACGGTCGCCACCCACCGGGCGATGCACGGGTCGGCCGCGGCCTACGCCGCCAACGCGGCGGCGGGCGCGACGGCGGCGCTGGCGGTGAGCGGGTCGCTCCTCGGGCGGGTGGTCGCGTTCGTGCGCGGCACGCTGGCCGGCGACCCCGACCAGCCGGTCATCTACGGGCCGGCTGCGATCTGGACCGAGAAGCCGCTGGGCAAGGACGCGGCGATCGTGACCCGGCGCAAGCCGCTCAAGGCACCGCACTTCTGGTCCCGCGATCCAGCGGCCGGTGAGCTGATCGAGCTCGGCAACGCGATCCTCGAGGCAGCCCACGCCGATGCGCTCCGGCATGGCAACGCCCGTGATCTGCGGGGCGGCGCGATGGCGCACGTCGGATACGGGGACGAGGACGCCGCGCCGGTGGCCGAGGTCGGCAAGCATCTGATCCTGACGCGCGCCTGGGCCCGCCCGGACTATCTCGCGTTCATCCTCCGAACGGATTCCGTCATCTCGAACGACATCCTGAGCCGGCTCACGGCCGCCAACCTGGCGGCCAACGTGTCCGCCCACTCGCGCTTCACCCGCGGGCAGGTCCTGGCCTGGCTGCACACCGAACACGACCCGAACGACACGCGGGCCGAGGTGGTGGTGGACGATCCGGCGCGCGCCGGCGTGGTCGGCACGTTCCTGGTCTTCGACCGCGGCGAGGCGCGCACCGCGCCCGTGTCGGCTCCACCGAGCCCGGCCGATGCGGACCCCGACGACGAGGACGACGGCAGTCCGTTCTCGCGCAGCCCCTTCTAAGGAGCGATCCGATGTCGCCGACCACTCAGCCGCTCGCCCAGGCCGTCCCCAAGCTGCGCAAGCTCGGGGCCGCGCAGCGGATCGAACGCAGCCCGGAGTACGGGCTGCGCCCGTTCTGGCGCCAGCTGTACCGGGTGGACGCGAGGCTCCTGCGGGGCACGCCGCTCGAGGGCCGAACGAGCCGGGAGATCGACGACTTCTGGCGCTCGGCGGCCGCAGGTTGGGAACAGCGCGACCACCACAAGGTCGTGTTCACGATCCTGGAGAACCACGACTACCAGGTCGACGTGCTCGATGACCAGGAGCCGCTCCCCGACCAGGTGAGCTTCCGCAGCGGTTACGCCGCCCAGCGGGCCGAGCTGCGTGCCTCATTGGGCCTCGTGATCGGAGCGACCAATGGCGGGAAAACCCTGATCTCGAACGCGGACGCCTGGCCCCACGCGATCATCGGCGGCTCGAGCGGGGGCGGGAAGTCGGTCTTCGTTGCCTCGCTGCTGGCGCAGGTCGCCGACAAGTCGCCCGCGCTGGTGCGCCTGGCGCTGGGCGATCTGGCCGGCTCGGATCTCGGTCCTTTCGCCCGCCTGCCCCACGCGATCGCGCCGCTGGCCGACGACCTTCCCGCGGTGCTGGCGCTCTTCGGGCAGGTGGAGGCCGAACTGACCGCGCGCCAGGCGTTCCTGACCCGACCGCTCGCCATCCGCCGGCCGGACGGCTCGCACACCGAGATCGAGGACGGGGTGCCCAACCTCGACACCTGGAACAGCCTGGTGGCCAAGCTCGAGCGCCCCGACCTGGCCCTGCCCCGCGTCCTCGTGGCGATCGACGAGTGGAAACAAGCCATGGACGGCTCCGATCAGGCGATGGAGCTGGCGGCCCTCGCGGCACGCGTGATGCGGGTGGGGCGCAAGTGGGGCGGCCGAGTGTGGCTCATCGCCCAGGAGCCCAAGAAGGGCCAGGGCAAGGACATCACCTTCCCCAGCGACATCCTTGCCAACGCGGACACCCGGATCGTGCTGGCGAAGGGCGGCACCGCCTTGCTCTGGCGCCTGATGCTCGGCGATGCCGCCAGCTTCGACGCCGATCGCCCCCGGCTCATCGGCACCCGGGGCGACATCGTGCAGGGCCGCGGCGTCTTCCGCTCGGCCGGCGAGGACACCGTGTTCCAGGGGCTCTTCTTGAGCCGGGAGCACGACGCCGACGATCTGTCGAGCGAGCTGACGCGCCACATCCGCGAGGCCGCCAAGCGCGCCGAGCTGCGGGCGGAGGCCCGGCTGCTCGTCGAGCGGCCCTACGCCCCGACGGGGCGCGTGCTGCGCGTGGTGATCGATCCGCGGGCGCCCGGCGACGCGGCCGTGCAGATCGAGTACGCTGGCGCCGCGCTGGGATCGGCTCCCGCCAAGCCGCGCACGGACTACACCACGCTCTTCGACCCGCCCACGCGCGCCGATCGCATTGATCGGCCGCGCGATCCGAACGCCCCGTATCGGGAGGACGACGAGCCGGAGCCCGACGCCGACGACGAGCCGACTCCGCGGCGTCCGACGCAGGTGGAGACGCGCCGCCTGGAGCCCCTCACCGCCCTGCGCTTCATGCACCGCGCGCAGATCGCCGCCGATGCCGAAGGCGCTGGCCCGATCGAAGTCTCGCGCACGAAATTGGCCGAGATGATCCGCCAGGACGGGCGCATCGCGCCCGGGAACGCCCAGCTCACCTATGCGCTCCGCCTGCTGCGCAACCGGGGTCTGCTGGCCGACGATGGACGGTGCAGCCGGCTCGCCCATGGCGGCTGGACCGCGGCCCGCGATGCGCTGCACGACGCCCCGGAGGATGCGGACGGGCCCGACGCCGAGGACGACCCGGAGGGCCCGGAGGGGGCATCGGCCGACGATGCGACCGACCCGGCCGACCCGGCCGACCCGGCCGACGGCGAGGATGGGTTCGACTCGGACGCCGAGGACGACGCGGCGTAGGGCCGTTTCGCCATCGACTGGCGGTCCGGTCGATCCCGGCCTTGTTGTCCCAGAACTGTCCCAGGACCGGCCCGGCGGCAGTCTCGCGCGCGCACGCGCGCGCGGTGGCGGGCCGTTCCCTGCCCGCGAGGACCGATCCAGGACAGGTTCGGGACAGCGACGCCCGGAGCCGAAGGAGGAGCGCGAGCCACACGGCGGGCCCCGGTTTCGGCGCGTGGATCGTTGACTTCCCGCGGGTCTGACCGACCCTCCTTCGTCCGCCGCGATCCACCCGATGGAGCAGTCAGGCCGTCGGCGACGGACGAGGGAGCGAACCCCATGACCCGTCGCA
>JAJYJR010000309.1 GCA_021789355.1 Chloroflexota bacterium
TCTTGACGAGGATGCCGTCCTGGATCTTGGTCTTGACCGTGCACTGCGTGTTGCACTGGAGACACGTGGAGTACAGGACGTTCTCGGGCAGGTTCAGCGTGTACGGCTCGGCCGCGGCCACCTCTGGTGAGACGGCACTGCCGGCCAGGACGTACCCCAGGTCGCCGAGCAGGGCGCCACCCGCGGTGAGCGCGCCGGCCTTGAGCAGCTGTCGGCGGGACAGATCGGGTCCCGCGAAGCGACGACTCATCGTGTCTCACCCTCCTCGGTGATGCCCTGGTCGGGGGGTGCAATCTGAAGGAAGCGATACCCGAGCACGAACACGGCAATGCCGAACGCGACGATGCCCGCCGTGACCTGCCACTCGAACAGGCTCGGAACGTAGCTGTAGACCAGCCTGTTGCCGATGGGATCCAGGTACGCGTGCTCCAGGCCCTGCAGTTCGGGGGAGATCAGCCCGGGGATCACCATGTTGAGGCGGACGGCGAAGAACGTGATCGCCACCAGCGCCGCCCCGATCCCCTGGGCCACGGTGTTCCGGCGCGTCAGCAGGGCAACCGGGACCACGACCCCGAACAGCACGTGCGCGATCCAGAAGACGTACCAGTAGGGGCCGAAGAGGACGTACGTGATCAGGTTGTATTCGGAGCCCACCTGGTACCACGCCGGAATGGAGTACTCGGCGAATTCGAGCACGAGGTCCAGCAGGACCAGCCAGATGACCGCCCGGCTCAGGTACGCGACCAGGTCGCGCCACGCCACCTTGTGCCTCAGCGGGATTACGGCAGCTATCGCGGTCATCAGCGCAACGCCGGAGGCCACGGCACCGGTCAGGAAGATGATCGGGGAGATGGCCGTGTTCCAGTACTCGCGGGCCACGACCGTGCCGAAGAGGGACCCCACGCCGCCTTCGAAGCCGATGGCGATCACCACGCCGACGCTGCCGATCACCCGCAGGCGTGCCTGGTCCCGCTCCGGCGAGGCCGCGCCGTTCCTCGATGCCCGTGCCCGCAGGACGATGACCAGCTGCGCCAGCAGCACCACGAAGTAGGCGGTGTACAGCCAGACCATCCAGGCCATCATCGAATGGAACTGCGGGCGAGCAAACACCTCCCAGAAGCGCTCCATGTGGCCGAGATCGAACAGGATTGACAGCAGGGCCAGGACGAGGGTGACCGCCGCGGTGTACAGCGCGATCGGTCCGATGGGGGCCAGGCGCCGGATGCCGAACACGTAGACGAGGCTCGACAGGAGGAAGGCCCCGGCCGAGAGCCCGCCGAAGTAGATGTAGGCGGCCACCCAGAGCCCCCACGGGATGTAGCTGGAGTACGCGGTCAGCTGCTCGCCGAGGAGCAACCTCTGGACGATACCGATCAGGCCAAACACCGCCAGGGCGAGCCACGCGACTGCGAACACGTACAGCCATGCGGAGCGATTGCCCGCCGTGCGTCCACCCGTGCCCCTGGTTCCCTCGCTGTCAAGCTGTGCCGCAACGCTCATCGTCGGACCGCCCTTCACAGCAGGTAGAAGACCTTCGGCTCGGTGCCGAGGTCTTCCTTGAGCCTGACCGCATTCGCGGACGCGGCGAGTTCGGATACCAGCGAGTCCGGATCGTTCAGATCCCCGAAGATCGTGGCGCGGCCGATGCAGGTGGTCACGCACATGGGCAGGAGGCCGTCCACCAGCCGGTGGACGCAGAAATGGCACTTGCGCGCGTTGCCCACCGGGCTGGTCGGGATGGGTCCGCTGGCGCGGCTCCAGCTTTCGCTGTACTCGAAACTCGGCTCCCTCTGGTACTGCGACGCGCCCGCGAGCACGAGGGCGGCGGGAGCGCCCGTCGCAGCGTTGTCCGTCCAGTCCTCGCCGAAGTCGAACGTGCGGGCCTGGTACGGACAGGCGGTGATGCAGTAGCGACACCCGATGCAGGCGTCGTAATCGATCTCGATGATCCCGTCAGGGCGCTTCCAGGTGGCGTCGACCGGGCAGACCGACACGCACGGCGGGTTGTCGCACTGCATGCATGGACGCGGCAGGAACTGCCGGGTCACGTTGGGGTAGGTGCCGATCTCGGTGTCGATCACGGGTCGATACACGACGCCGGGCGGCAGCTTGTTCTCCATCACACACGCGACGGTGCACGACATGCAGGCCACGCACTTGCGCGTGTCGATGACCATGCCCCAACGGCGCTGGTCGATCGGCTTCTGGAGGGCACGGACCAGGTCGCGCTGCATGCGGACCAGGATGTCCTCGTCCGCCTGTGGGCTGACGTCGAACGCGGGGGCTGGCGCGGCGCGCTGGGCGGTGCGGCGTTTCGTGGTCTTCTCCCTGCTCGGCGCGAGCACCGTCGTCTCGAGCCCGCCCCATGGGAGGACAGCACCGGCCGCCAGGACGGCTGCAGCTTTGGTCAGGAAGTCGCGTCGTTCCAGGGCCGTCGCGTCGGCGGGCTCGGCTGCCGGTTCGGCCGTGCCGGTGGCCCCGCCTCCCTGAGATTCCAGGTTCGGCATGAGTCCCTGCTCCCTCCCGTAGCGTGACCACGAAGCGCATCAGGTGCCCGCGGGGCGCAATCCCCGGGGCCAGGCTCGCCGTCTGGACTAACGGTGAGCTACCGCACCGTCTGCCATGCTGGTCAACCTCCGATGGTGGGTCAGGGGTCATCCGGCACGCCCGTCGCCTGCCGTTTGGCGACAAACCGGACGTCCAGCATGCGGACTGCCACCGCAATCGGCGGTCCGGACGGCTACCATGCCACGCGACGGCCGGGCGATCGCTCCCGCTCACTCCTGGAGGGATCCATGAACGACCAGCACGCAGGCGGCTACCTCCCGGGCGTGTACCTGGCGCTGCGAGCCTCGTACCCAGACGTCGCCGGCGCCTACGATGCGCTGGCTGAGGCCTGCCACGCGGCCGGCCCGCTCACCCTGCCCGAGCAACGGCTGGTCAAGCTGGGGATCGCGATCGGGTTGTCGTCCGAGGGGGCGGTGCGCTCCCACGTCCGGCGCGGGCTGGAGGAGGGGATGAGCGCCGAGGCCCTGCTGCATGCCGTTGTCCTGGCCGTGCCCACCGCCGGGTTCCCCGCCACGGCGGCGGCCTACGGTTGGGCGCGCGAGGTGCTCGAGGCGGCCGACGACGCGAACGACGGAGGCGCGACCCGATGACCCCGCAGGCTGAACACCCCCTGTCCCTCGGAGCCTGGCTCGAGCTCGTGATGCGCGAGCTGCCGGCGGCGAGCGCCCCGCCCAGCGCGGCCGAGCAGACTGCGATCCTCGACCTGGCCCGTGTGGCGGCCCACGCCAGCGAGCGAATCTCGGCCCCCATCTCCGCGTACCTGGTCGGCCTGGTCCTGGCGGCGCGTCCGGCCGACGAGCGGGCGGCAGCGCTGCAGATGTTGGTGGCGCACCTGGAGCAGCAGACCGGCGCGTGAGGGACGCGCCGAAGCCCCGCGGGTCGAGCACGTGGCTCGCGCGGGTTGGAAGGGCGAGCTTGACGAAGACCACGGCGGATCCCCGCACGCCTGGCGTAGCTCCGCCCGTCAAGCCGCTCGCCGATCGGCTGGACCGGCCGCTGCGCGACCTCCGCGTCTCGGTGACCGACCGATGCAACTTCCGGTGCGGGTACTGCGTCCCTCTCGCGTCACCCGTGCGCTTCCGTCCGCAGGACGAGATCCTCTCGTTCGAGGAGACCGAGCGGGTCGCCCGGCTCTTCGTGCGACTGGGCGTGCGAAAGATCCGTCTCACGGGCGGGGAGCCGCTGCTGCGGCGCCACCTGGCCGACCTGGTCGGTCGACTGGCCTCGCTCCCGGGACTGGAGGACCTGGGGCTGACCACCAACGGGTTCCTCCTCGCCGCCCAGGCCGCACGGCTCCGGCAGGCCGGCCTCCGGAGAGTCACGGTGAGCCTGGACGCGCTCGACGAGGAGACGTTCCGGCGCCTCGCCGGGGTTGACTACCCGGTGTCCGTCGTGCTCGCCGGGATCGATGCCGCCATCGCCGCCGGCTTCGCCCCCATCAAGCTCAACATGGTGGTCCTGCGCGGCGTGAACGAGGGGCAGATCCTGCCCATGGCGCGCTTTGCGCGCGAGCATGGCCTCCACCTCCGGTTCATCGAGTACATGGACGTCGGGCCGGCCAACGGCTGGCATCGGGAGGACGTCGTGGGCGCGGCGGAGATCCTCGCCCGCGTGGACGCCGAGCTGCCGATCCGGCCCGTGCTTCCGCGCGCGGCCGGCGAGGTGGCGGAGCGCTTCCGCTACGTCGACGGAGCGGGCGAGCTCGGGGTGGTCGCGTCGGTCACCAGGCCGTTCTGCGCCGACTGCTCACGCGCCCGGCTCACCGCCGATGGCAGGCTGTTCACATGCCTGTTCGGCGCGTCCGGCACCGATCTGCGGGGTCTGCTCCGGGCGGGGGCCACGGATGACGAGCTGGTGTCCGTCATCGTCTCGATGTGGCGGGATCGTGACGATCAATACAGCCAGCTGCGGTCAGAGGCGTCCTCCGACGCCATCCGGGAGGCTATGACGGTCATCGGCGGCTGATCGGCAAGCCTCCCGGGCCATCCGGCTCTGCCAGAACAGGCCGCCGGACCCGGGCGCGCCTCAGTTGAACTTGTCACAGTTGCGCCTGAGATGTTCATGGCGTGGGCACCGCCGGGCCTGCCCGGTGGCGATCCAGGGCCGTCGTCACGACGAACGAACCGGCGGGGAGGCAAAGGCATCGCGCCCCACGCTTCCCCGCCTCCGTATGCCACCCACCGGGAACTGCAGAAGAGATGCCGGACCAGCCGTCGATCGTGCAGCGTAACCAGCCAGATGCCCAGGTGGTCCTTCGGACAAGGGTGACACGCACGGCTGACCTCGGGCGCAGGTCGACGGGAGCAGGTTCGTGATCCCGGCCCCAATGAGCGCCACATCCCCGATCTCGTCTGTCGCGAGCCCCACGCTGCATGCTCAGGCTGTCGCACGCGCCGCCCCGTCGCCGAGGCTGCTGGTGGCCTTGCTGCTCGCGTTGGGCGTCCTCGTCCTGGAGATCGTGGGCGGCCTGCTGACGGGGAGCCTGGCGTTGCTGAGCGACGCGACCCACGTGGCGGTCGACGTCGCGGCACTCGTCGTGGGGTTCACGGCGGCCCGGCTCGCCACCCGGGAGCCGGACGCCGCCCACAGCTACGGCTTCCACCGCATGGAATCCATCGGGGCCCTGGTCAACGGTGCGCTGCTGGTGGCCGCGAGCGCTGCGGTCCTCGCCGAGAGCGTGGGCCGGCTGCTCGCGCCGACCCCGGTGGAGGCGGCCGGTGTCCTCGGCGTTGCGGTACTCGCCCTGGTCACCAACTCCACGTCCGCGCTGCTGGTGCACGGCATCGAGCGGCGGACAAGCGCGACGCGCGTGCTGGTGCTGCACCTCGCCGGCGATGCCGCAGGTTCCTCCGCCGTCATCGCCGCCTCCCTCGTGATCCTGGCCGGCGGGCCGCCGGTCTTCGATGCGGTTGCGAGCCTGGCGATCGGGGTGCTCCTCGGGATCGCCGGTCTGCGGCTGCTGGGCGATGTGGTCCACATCCTCGCCGAGGGCGTCCCGGCGCAGCCGTCGCTCGCGGTTGCCAGCGCGGCCCTGCGCTCGGTACCCGGCGCCGCCGGGATCCACGACCTGCACGTCTGGGCGCTCGCCGAGGATCTGCCGCTCGTGACGGCGCACCTCGAGCTGCAGCCCACGGCCGACGCCTGCGACGTGCTCCCGGCCGCCACGACCGCGCTGCGCCGGGTCGGCGTCGACCACGCCACGCTCCAGATGGAACACGAACCGTGCGGCCAGGGCCGGACCGGCCCGTCCACCAGTGTAGCCAGCGACATACCGGACCCGCCCCCTGCGCTGACCGCCGGGTGCCCCGAAAGGAAGGGACCATGACCACCCTCGAGATCGCCACCCACGTCGATGCGCGGGGCCTCTCCTGCCCCATGCCGATCGTGAAGACCGCGCAGGCCATGAAGCCGCTCGCGAGCGGGCAGTGCCTCGAGGTGCTCGCCACCGACCCGGGGTCCACCAGGGACCTCGAGGCCTGGTCGAAGACCACCGGCAACCCGCTCCTCGAGTCGGGCGCCGAGGGTGGCGTCTATCGCTTCGTGCTCCAGAAGAAGTAGGAGGCTCTACGGTCATGACCCTCACCCTCGAGGCCCCCGGCGAGGCCCCGGTGGCCGTCCCCCAGGCGGCGCCGGAGGACACCGGCGCGGTGGCGCACCACGACATCCTGCTCATCAACTACAGCGGCGAGCTCGAGAAGGTCTGGGCCACCCTGCTGCTCGCCGCCACCGCCGGCTCGATGGGCGTCCAGTGCAAGGTCTTCGTGACCTTCTGGGGCCTCCAGAACTTCGTGCGGGACGCCCGCCGGGTCACCGGCCACAACTGGATGCAGCAGCTGCTCGCGCTGATGCAGCGTCCCGGGATCAGCCACCGCAAGCTCTCGAAGATGAACTTCCTGGGCATGGGGCCCTGGATGATGGGCCGGCTCGCGAAGCAGCAGCGCAACGCCAGCCCGAAGGAGCTGCTCGAGATCGCCCAGTCGATGGGCGTCGAGTTCATCCCCTGCCAGATGACCATGGACATGTTCGGGCTCACCCGCGACGACCTGATCGAGGGCATGGGCGAGCCGGTCGGCGCGGCCACCGTGATCGGCCTCATGTCCGAGGGCTGGTCGCCGCTCTTCATCTGAACCGCCGGGGGGCCGGAGGGCCGCCCTGGCGCAACGACATCACCAGCACTCCACGAGAGGCGATACCTATGACTGAAAGCATGGCCCCGGCCGTCACACGTACGATCGACGCCCGGGGAAGCTTCTGCCCCGGCCCGCTGATGGAGCTTATCCGCACCATCCGCGAGGCCCAGGTCGGCGACGTCGTCGCCGTCCTGTCGGCCGACAGCGGCTCCAAGACGGACATCCCCCGCTGGGTGGAGAAGGCCGGGCACCGGATGGTGGGGGTGCTCGCGAAGGACGGGTACGACGAGATCGTGGTCGAGAAGCTCCGCTAGCAGGGA
>JAJYJR010000310.1 GCA_021789355.1 Chloroflexota bacterium
TCGCGGGAGCGTCCGAGGCGCGCAGGTAGCGGCCCTGCACGACGCAGCGATCGAGGTGCGCGAGCTGCGCCTCCGCGACGGGGTCGATGCCGGCCACGACGATCGGCTCTGACCAGCTCACCTCGATCCCGGGTGTCCCGGAGCGGAAGGCACCCTCGAGGGAGGCGTCAGGCGTCAGGCCGCCCCAGCAGGCGACGGTCGCCGTGCAGTCGATGCGGGTCGTGCCGACCTCCAGGACCTCCGCGACAGCCGGGCCGGTTTGCCCGGCCTTCACTGACACGATGCGGCCCCGCGGCGCCACCACGAGGTACTGCGCGGGGAGCGGCGGGTAGTGCGAGAGCCCAGCCTCTCCACTCGCCGCCGCACGGATGCGGAAGACGGTCACCGGACCCGAACCCACGAGTCTCGACACGTCGACCGGGAACTCCGCCGGCCACTGCACGAAGCCGACCACCGCGATGGGTGCCGCGACCGCGACGTCGGGCACCGCCCGGATCGCCGCCAGCTGCGCCTCGGTGATGCCACCCGTCAGCCCGGAGAGGAAGTTCGGCCGCACCAGGCCCTCGCGCTGCTCCAGAGCTGTCTGCGAGCCGACCGGACGCACCAGGATGTCGTACGGGGCGTTCCAGGCCTGGGCGATGTCGCCGCTGAGGACCGCCTGCGTGGTGCGCGACACGCCGGCCAGCACGAGAAAGCCCGACACCGCCGTAAGGAGCCCGGCGGCCGCGAGCGCGGTGGCCACCCGTCGCGCGAGCAGCCCCCGCGTGGCCAGCCGGATCATCGCTCCTCCACCAGCTCCTCCGGTATGCGAACATCGGCCGGCACCCGGTAGGTGGGCCGAATGTCCGTTGGCGACACGACCCGGATTTCCCCGATGAGGAGGCGCAAGAGCGCCTTGGTGCGCGCCCGCTGCCCCTGCTGGAGCACTTGATCCAGCGCCTGACTGAGCGCCCAGGAGACGAGGGCGGCCTCGACCGGGCCACCGGCCGGTCCGGGCTCTGCGGTAGGGGTCTCGGCCCTCCGGGCCTCGATCGCGGCCAGCTGCGCCTGCAGCTCGGTCAGCCGCGACTGCACAAGGCGCGCGTCGAGGTCTCCGGCCTCGAAGGCGGCGAAGTAGCGGGCGAGCCTCCGACGCAGCTCGGCTGCCTCGCGCGTCAGCCCTGCCTGCGCCTGCTCGGCCTGTTCGTGCGCGACCCGCTGGGAGGCGGCCACCTCGTCGAGCGCGGCACCGATCAGTCCGCTATCGGCGTAGACCTCGCCCATCTGGGTCAGGATGGCGGCCTCCAAGTCGTCCTTGGGCAGGCGCGCCTGATCGCAGGCGGAGGGTCCTCGCACCGCGCGGCCGGCGCACACGTAGTAGGCGTAACGGTGGCCGGTCGCGCCCCGGGCACTGGCCCCCACCATGGGATGGCCGCAGCGGTCGCAGACGAGGTTGGTGCTGCTGAGGAGATAGTCGGTCGGGTTGGTGCGCCGCAGGGCCGGATTGGCGGCCCGCGTGTCGAGGATGGCCCCTGCCGCGTCGAAGAGCGCGCGCTCGACGATCGGTTCCTGCGCCCCCGGCCCCCACACGCCGCGGAAGCTGACCTCCCCGAGGTAGGCGCGGTTGCGCAGCAGCGCGAGCACGCTGGTGGTCGACCAGTGCCCCCCGAGCCGGGTGCGGAGGCCCTGCCCGTCGAGCCAGGCGGCGACCTGACGAGCGCCCTCGCGGGTCTCCACGTAGCGGCGGAAGATGCTGACCACCACGGGGGCGGTTGCGGGGTCCGGCTCCAGGATGCTGGTGCCGTGGGGCTTCCGGTAGCCGTAGGGCGGGGTGCCCCCGGTCCACTCCCCGCGGGCCGCCTTGCGCTCCATGCCGGCCCCGATGCGATCCATCATGCTGGCCCGCTCGAACTCGGCAAAGCTGCCCAAGAGCTGGACCAGCATGCGGCCGGCCGGGTTGGCCGTGTCGAAGCCCTCGGTGGCGGAGCGGAACCCGACCCCGCGCACCTTGAACTCCTCGATGAGCGTGACCAGTTCGCCCAGGTTGCGTGAGAGGCGGTCCACCCGGTACACGAGCAGCAGATCGAAGCGCCCGGCCGCGGCCGCCGTCCGCAGCTCGGTCAGGGCGGGGCGCTCCAGGCTCTTGCCGGATGCCTGGTCGGTGTAGCGCGCGACGATCTGCCAGTCGGGCTGGCTGGCCACGAACGCGTCGAGCCGGTCGTGCTGGGCTCCCAGCGAGTAGGGCTGGTTCGTCTCGTCGGTGCTGATGCGGGTGTACGTCACCACCCGCACGATCTCGCTCACGCCGTGGTCCCTTCGTCGGAGTGCGCGAGGTAGTCCCCGATGGCTCCGCCGAGCAGCCCCACGGCGGTGGCGGTCTCCGCCTCGGCGAGCGGCACGAGGGTGGGTGGGCGCAGGCGGATGGCGCCCACGGCGACCGTCAGCCGCTCGCTCGCCGAGCGCCCGAACTGGAGCACGAGCAGCAGCACGATGATGAGCGCCACGAGTCCATCGAGCAGGGTCGAGGGCCATTCCACGGCCGGCATCGGTTCGCTCATCGGACGCCCTGCCCGGGCTGCGCGTGCTGGAGGAGCACAGTCGTGGGGCGCCCGATGACGCCGCGCCTGACCCGGTAGCCGTCGACTTTGTGGTACACGTCGACGCCCTCGGCCGTTGCCTGCTCCGCCCACTCGGCTGCGGGCACGAGCTTGTCGCAGGATCCGCAGTAGGCGTGATGCGGGAGGAGATCCGCCAGCTGGTCTCGCTCTGCCTGCAGACGCGCGACGTCCTGCTGGGCTCGCGTGAGCGAGGCCCGGGTGTCCTTGAGGGCTGCCTGGGCGGTAGCCAGCTGCCTCTCCGTCCGGCGACGCGCCGTGCGCTCGGCCGCGAGGTCCGCCTTGGCCTTGTCCAGCTTCGGGGTGGCCGTCGCTGTCGGCCTCGCCGCGGCTTCGGCGGCCTGCGCCGTCGCGAGTGCCTGCTCTAGGCCGGCCGCCTGGGCCCGCAGCCGCTCCAGCTCGCCCGACTCCAGGAGCCGCAGCCCAGTGATGATGGCCGCCCGCTTGGTGCGGTGGGCGAGCCCCATGCGATCGATCAGGCCGGAGTCCTCCGGCCCGAACTCGACGATGAATCTGCGGCGATAGCGGCCGACGTCGGGCAGTTCCATGGAGCCTATGTTACATGTATGGACACTATCGTTCAAGCGTCCCTATCGCGAGGGGATCACGGTACCCGGTCGTGGGTACGGCGGCAGGTGCGGCACGCCCAGACCTCGCGACGGGCGCCGGCAACGGTAGGCCGCCCGGACGCGGCCAGGACGCGAGCTGGGTCAATCGGGCGGGCAGCCAGCGGTCCCCAGCTGCGGGCTCTGCGGGTGCCCAGCGACACCCTGCCATCCCGGGTCCGGAAAGGGCGCCCGGCGCGAACCTGTGACCGACGCGGCGGACGGCGCGGGTTGGACCCGCTGGTCGTTTCCGGTGCGCCCGCCCGCTCGCCGGGTCAAGCACCGCGAGTAGCTGATTCTACCTATTGACGCCGAGTCAAGCACCCATCAGGCTGCCACACCAGAACGCCATGGAGGTGCCCGGCGTCCCAGGGCAGATGGCCGCCGGGCCACGTGATCGCTGAAGGGGTGCGGCGTGGGCGGACGGCGGCGGACGTGGTCAATCCGTGGTGAACGGTGGCAGCGACTGAGCGCCGTCGTGCTGGCCATCGTCTTCTTGGGCAGTCAGCCGGTCACCGGGGTGCCCCTGGGCGGCCGAGTGGCGGCCGCCGGCTCCCCCTCCAACCTCACCCTGTAGGTGGGCTACGCTGACAACCTGCGTCCGAGCGGGTTCTTCCCGCAGCCCTGGGCGGGTTCCCCCAACGTGAACTTCGTGGGCTGCACGGGGTGCACCGAGGACTCGGGGGCAGTCCGCATCGCCAACAGCTCGTCGAGCGCCACCACGGTCGACGACGTCTCGGTCACCATCGGCACGACCACCTTCGACCTGTGGGGCGCCTCCTTGAACGTCCCCGCGGGGGGGAGCCTGCTCCTCGCGCAGACGAGCAGCGCGCAGAACTTCGATACCTCCGACGTGGGCACTCTGAGCTGCGGCGAAACCGGGTTCATCCCGCAGATCACGGTGACGATCGGAGGCACCGCGTACACCTTCGCCGACACCGAACAGGTGCTGAACACGGGCGGCTTCGACCTCGCCAACTGCCCGTCGGGCACGAACGAGTCGCAGCCCTGGACGCAGCTGGGCGGTCCGTTGAGTGCCTCGAACGTCCTCGGCGGTGGCAACCCCGTCGCGCCGCAGATCCCGAGCTGCAACGGCGGCGACGCAGTGAGCTGCGCCACGGGTGACTTCTGGGAGACGTTCGACGAGCTGAGCGTGCCGGGGCGCGGCGTGCCGCTCGACTTCGCGCTCACCTACAACTCGCTCGATGCCAGCCAGTCCTCGTCGGTGGGCTTCGGCTGGACCGGCAGCTACGACGTCTCGCTGAGCATCGACCAGACCGCCGGCATGGCCACGGTGACCGAGGAGAACGGCACCACGGTGACCTTCACGATCAACGGCACGAGCTTCGTCGCGCCCGCCTGGGTGCCGGCGACGCTCACGCAGAACCCCGACGGCACGTACACGTTCCTCCGCCTGCACGACCTACGGCAGTACGTCTTCTCCTCGTCGGGACAACTCCTGCGCATCGTCGACCGCAACGGCTACACGACCTCACTCACCTACCAGAGTGGCGAGCTCTCGACGGTGACCGATCCGGCGGGCCGCACGCTCACCTTCAGCTACGGCTCGAACGGTGACATCGCGTCGGTCACCGATCCCGCAGGACGCACCGTCAGCCTCGCCTACGGCGCTGCGGGTGACCTCACCTCCATCACCGATCCCGCAGGCGGAGTGACGTCATTCACGTACGACTCGGGGCACCACGCGCTGACGATGACCGATCCCCGGGGTGGCACGCTCACGAACACATACGACCCGCTCGGACGGGTGACCGCGCAGACCGATCCGGCAGGGCGCAAGACGACCTTCAGCTACGTCGCCGGCACGACGACGATCACCGACCCCAATGGACACGTCACGCGCGAGCACTTCAGCGACTACCTACCGGTGGCGATCGAGCGCGGCTATGGCACCTCCTCGGACGCCACCTCGACCTTCACATACGACCCTTCCGTCCTCGGGATCAGCTCGATGACCGATCCCAACGGCCACACCACGACGTTCGCCTGGGACGCGCAGGGTGACCTGCTCTCGCGCAGCGACGCGCTCGGCCACACGACGAGCTTCACGTACGATGCACAGAGCGACCTCACCTCGATCACCGATCCCCTGGGCAACACAACGACCTACTCCTATGAAACGAACGGCAACGTGACCGGCGTCTCCCGTCCCATCACGGGCGGCGGAGGCTCGGGGACCCAGACCACGAGCTTCACCTACGGCGACAGCGCGCACCCAGGCGATGTCACCTCGATGACCGACCCCGACGGCCACGTGTGGAGCTTCACGTACGACGCGAACGGCGACCTCGCCTCGGTGGGCGAGCCGCCGGGGGACACGGCCACCTTCGCCTACGACGCGATCGGGCGCCGCACTTCGGTCGTCGCGCCGCGCGGCAACGCCTCCGGCGGCAACCCGGCCGCCCATACCACGAGCTACACATATGATCCGTTGGGCGACCTCACCTCGGCCACCGATCCGCTGGGCAATACCACGACCTACGCCTACAACGCCGATGGCAACCTCGTGAAGCAGACCGATCCCCTCGGCCATGCGACGAGCTATGGGTACGACGCCGACAACGAGCTCACCTCGGTCACGCGCCCCGACGGCGCGACGCTTGGCTACGCGTATGACGGCGCCGGCAACCTCACCGGCCAGACCGACGCGGCGAACGCGCTCACCACGTACGCGTACGATCCCCTGAACCGGGTCGTCGGCGTCACCGATCCCCTCAACCGCACGACGACGTACGCCTACGATCTGGCGGGCAACCCTACCTCCAAGATGAACCCCTCGGGCCAGGTGACGAGTTTCTCCTACGACGCGGCGAACGAGCAGACCGCCGTTTCCTATTCGGACGGCACCACGCCTGCCGTGAGCTACACGTACGACGCGGACGGGCGCCGGGTTGCGATGAACGACGGCACGGGCACCACGAGCTACACCTTCAACTCGCTGGGCGGGCTCGTCGCGGAGACGAACGGCGCGGGGCAGGCGGTCGGCTACACGTACGACCCCGCCGGCAACCTTACCAGCCTGAACTACCCGAACGGGAAGAGCGTTAGCCGCGCGTACGACGCGGCGGGCAGGCTCAGCTCCGTCACCGATTGGCTCGGCAACACCACCGCCTTTGCCTACGACGCGGACGGCAACCTCGTCACGACCACGTATCCCAACGGCACCACGGCGACCTCCACGTACGACGCGGCCGACCAGATGACCGCGACGCGGGATGCGCAGGGCTCCAGCACCCTGGCCAGCTTCCAATACGCCCGCAACGCCGACGGCCTGGTCGCCTCGGTGACCCAGGGTGGCGCGTTCTCAGGGACCCAGTCGTTCGGCTACGACGCGCTGAACCAGCTGACCAGCGTGAACGGCGGGAGCTACACGTATGACGCCGCGAACAACCTCACGGGGCTCATCTCGGGGGCCACGCTCGCCTACGACACGGCGAACGAAGTGACGGGCCTCACGCAGGGCGGCGCGACGACGCCCTTCACGTACGACAAGCAGGGCAACCGGCTCACCGGCGTTGCTGGCTCTGGTGCCCAAGTCACGTACACCTACGATCAGGCGAACCGGCTGGTCTCGGCGCAGGGCGGGGGAAGCGGTTCCGCGGCCGGGCTCCTCGCGGGCGGCGAGTACCACTCGCTCGCCGTCAGCAGCACGGGTGCCGTCTACGCCTGGGGCAACAACGCGTACGGCCAGCTCGGCAACGGCACCACGACGAGCAGCACGACGCCGGTCCAGGTGTCCAACCTGTCTGGGGCGAGCGCGGTCGCGGCGGGCGATCTCCACAGCGCAG